>JAVXAF010000016.1:0-21738 GCA_036660635.1 Clostridia bacterium
TTTGCATCTATTAACCAAGTTGTGTTTAAAATGGATATGGGATATATAAATGAATACCATATAAAGGCATTAGAAGTAGTAAATGAGTTTGGATTTGTAACTTCGAGGCAAGTTACACAAATATTAGATGTAAGAGGGAAATTAGACGATTTAGAAGAAGATAAAAAACAAAATAAAGTAGCAAAGTGGTTAGAAGATTTAACTAAGTCAAAAGTAGTAGCTCGTTATTGCTTTCAAAGTGAAGGCGGTAAAAGTTCATTTAGAGTTTATTCTATGGATAAAATTGCTACATATATTTTAAAACAAAGAAATATATCTACTTCTTGGCAACCAACCGATAATACAAAACCTGCTTATGCAGTAAAAAGAAAATTGGCTGGAAATCAAATAATAATAGCATATATGCAAAAAGTAGCTGCATTTAATTCAACCAATCCTAATGTGTTGTTATTTTCAAAAAAGTATAACGTAAAATTTAAACCAACAGGAGGATTAATTGAATTAAAACAAGCAAAAGAAAATCTTAATTTTGTATTTGAAGTCGTAAGAAGAAATGAAGATTGGCAAAATATGTTTGCAGAAAAAGTTCAACTTTATTCGGATTTTTATGAAAACTTCAATAGAAATGATGCGGGATTTTATGATAAGCCACAACTTGTATTTGTAGGAGAAGATGTTTTACATATAGCTGAGATGTTTAGGATTATAAAAAAAGTGAGTGCGATATTAAAAGATGAAGAAATGTATTTTACTACTGAGCTTAAACATTTAGATGATAATTTAGAAAATACTATAAATGTATTTGAATTAGAAAAAGAAACTAAAAAATATAAATTGGTTGTAAAACCATTAGATATATTGAAGCCAGGAGATAATAAATCAAATAATGATACTTTGGGTACAAACATGAAATTTAGTGCAAATATGATTGTAGAATAAAAAAGTATAAAAATAAAAGAAGACTAATATACTTAGTCTTTTTTTGTTATTTAAAAATATAACTATTTTTGTCGTAAAGCTTGAAAAATAAATTATATTGATATAAAATATAAGTATACAAAAAGGAGGTATATTTGTATGAATATTAAACTAGGAATTAACGGATTTGGAAGAATTGGAAGACTTGTGATGAGGGCATCATTAGAAAGAGATAATGTAGATGTTTTAGCAGTAAATGATCCATTTATTGATCTTGAATATATGAAATATATGCTAACATATGATACGATACATGGTAAATTAAATGCTGAAATAAAAATAGAAGGATCAAATATTATTGTTAATGGAAAAACAATTAAAGTATTTAATTTTAAAGATCCAAATGAAATTCCATGGGCTGAAGCTGGAGTAGAATATGTTGTGGAATCATCTGGAGTATTTACAACAACAGAAAAAGCATCTGCACATTTAACTGGAGGCGCTAAAAAAGTTGTTATATCAGCTCCATCTAAAGATGCGCCAATGTTTGTAATGGGAGTAAATCAAGATTCATATACATCTGATATGAAAGTCGTATCAAATGCATCTTGTACTACAAACTGTTTAGCACCACTTGCAAAAGTTGTTAATGATAAGTTTGGAATAGAAGAAGGATTAATGACAACAGTTCACTCCGTAACTGCTACACAAAAAACAGTTGATGGACCTTCAATGAAAGACTGGAGAGGTGGAAGAGCTGCTACATATAATATTATACCATCTTCTACTGGAGCTGCTAAAGCAGTTGGTAAAGTAATACCTTCTCTTGATGGAAAACTTACCGGTATGTCATTTAGAGTTCCAACTTTAGATGTATCTGTTGTAGATTTAACTTGTAAATTAGTAAAACCAGCTACATATGAACAGATTGTTCAGGCTGTAAAAGATGCTTGCGAAAATGATCTTAAAGGAGTTATGACATGGACTGATGAAGATGTAGTTTCATCTGATTTTATTCATGATTTTCATACTTCAATATTTGACGTAAAAGCTGGAATTCAAATGTCTGATAAATTTGTTAAACTTGTATCTTGGTATGATAATGAGTGGGGCTATTCAAATAAAGTAGTTGACTTGATTGAACATATGGATAAAGTAGATAAAAAATAATTTGAAATGGAGGCTGGCTTTATATAGTAAAACCAGCCTTTGTCATACAAATACTTTTAGGGGGAATTTAATATGTTAAATAAAAAAACTGTAAGAGACGTGGCTGTAAACGGTAAAAGAGTTCTTGTAAGATGTGATTTTAATGTACCTTTAGATAAAGAAACATCTTCAATAATTACCAGTGATAAAAGAATAGTTGAATCTTTAAAAACAATAAAATATTTGATTAATGCTGGAGCAAAAGTTGTACTTTGCTCACATCTTGGAAAGACTGGACAAAATAAATCTTTAGAGCCAGTTGCTAAAAGATTATCTGAGTTATTAGAAATTGATGTGAAATTGTTAAAAGATTTAAAAGCAAAAGAAACAAAAGATGTTATTTTTGATATGCAAGACTCTGAGGTTGTCTTACTTGAAAATACTAGAATGTATGAAGAAGAAGAAAAAAATGATCCTAAGTTTGCTAAGTTACTTGCATCATTTGGAGAAATATTTGTAAATGATGCTTTTGGCAGTGCACATAGAGCTCATGCATCAACTGAGGGGGTAACACATTATTTACCATCAGTATGTGGATTTTTAATAGAAAAAGAATTAGATAATTTAGATCGTGGCATTAACGATCCTAAAAGACCACTTGTTGCAATAGTTGGTGGAGCTAAAATATCTAGTAAAATAGGAGTATTAATTTCACTTTTAGATAAAGTTGATACTTTACTTTTAGGTGGTGCAATGACATATACTTTTGTTAAAGCACAAGGTGGAAAAATAGGTAAATCTCTTTTCGAGGAAGATAAGACTGTAATAGCAAAAGAGGTATTAAAAAAAGCAGAAGAAAAAAATGTTAAACTTGTATTGCCAGTAGATAATGTTGTAGCAGATGAAATGACAGAGATGTCAAATAGCTACATTACTGCTTCAAATGAAATACCAGATGAGTATATGGGACTAGATATTGGACCAAAAACAATAGAATTGTTTAAAGCACAAATTAAAAATGCTGGTACAATAGTTTGGAATGGACCTGTAGGAGTATTTGAAATAGAAAAATTTTCAAATGGTACAAAAGAAATTGCAGAGGCTTTAGCTGCAAGCAATGCTACTACTATAATTGGTGGTGGAGATAGTGCGGCTGCAATAGAAAAACTAGGTTTAGAAGATAAAATGACGCATATTTCGACTGGTGGAGGTGCTTCACTTGAATTTATGGAGGGTAAAAAACTACCTGGAATAGAATCTTTACTTGATAAATAATTAATATAAAAGATGGAGAAAAGTATGTCAATAGATAAAAAAAATGTAGTTGTTATAAAAAATAAAAAAAAGTTTATACTCTTTATGGCTTGTAGTCTACTATTAGTTGCTACGTTAATCATCATAATTTTTTCCACTTTTAAAGAAAAAACTGTAAATGATAAAACAGATATTAGTAGGCTAAATGCAAATAAATATTCTCAACAAATTTTAAATAAATATAATCAAGATAAAATGATGGATATGTTTATTGAAGACTGTGAGAGTGTTCAAAATAAAATAACTATATATATATTAAATAATTCTACTCTAGAGGAAAGCTCATTTAAAAATATAATAAATGGTCTTAGAAAGGGTATAGAAAAATCAGACTTTAAAATTATAGATAAAGCACCTATTACTGTTTGGAATGGAAAATGGATTTTAACAGATGAGGGGAATATAAAATTTAAATTTGCAAATAAAAATATAGAGCCTGATTGGAAAAATAATGAACAAGTAAAAAAATATATAGTTTTAAACTAACTACTTAACTTTTTAAAAAGATAGCATAAAATGTAATTGTATTCTAATTTAATAAATAAAAAGTTTTGTTTTATATCGTTGAAATATTGATATGTGAATAAACTTAAAAGAATTAAGGAGATGTTTTTATGAGAAAAAAAATAATAGCAGGAAATTGGAAAATGAATTATACTATGACAAAAGCAGAAGATTTTGTAAATGAGATAAAACATTCAATAAATACTGATGAGGTTGATGTTGTACTTTGCCCAAATTTTGTTTCACTTAGTAGCGTTTCAGATGCTATTGAAGGAACAAAAATAAAACTAGGAGCGCAAAATGTATATTTTGAAGATAAAGGAGCGTATACTGGTGAAACGTCTGTAGATATGCTAATTTCAGCAAACGTTAAATATTGTATTGTAGGACATAGTGAAAGAAGACAATATTTTAATGAAACAAATGAGATAGTAAATCTAAAAGCTAAAAAACTACTTGAAAAAGATATTTATCCAATTGTTTGTGTAGGTGAGACCCTAAATGAAAGAAAATCTGGAAAAATGTTTGAAATAGTTGAGGAACAAATAAAAATATCATTAAAAGATATTTCAAAAGAGGACATGAAAGCTAAAGTGGTAATTGCATATGAGCCAATATGGGCTATAGGAACAGGCGTTACTGCCTCATCTGATGAGGCGGAGCAAATGTGTAAGTTTATTCGTGATGTTGTATCTAGAATGTATGATGAGTATATAGCAGACTGCATAAGAATTCAATATGGAGGTAGTGTTAAAGGATCAAATGCTGCACAAATACTTAATATGCCTAATATAGATGGGGCTTTAGTTGGTGGTGCTAGTTTAACAAATGAGTTCGCTGCTATTGTAAATTTTGAGTAAAAGTGGTATAATAAAAAAACTGTAACTTATACAGTAGAAAGCGATGGGTAAAAATTTATGCATGGAAAAAAGCAATATTTATTAATGATACTAGATGGAGTTGGACTAAATGATACAGAAAAAGGTAATGCTTTTAAGCTAGCGAATACTCCAAATTTGGACATGCTTTTTGCTAAATATCCAAATACATATATACAGACAAGTGGTATGGCTGTGGGACTTCCAGAAGGACAAATGGGAAACTCTGAAGTAGGACATACAAATATTGGAGCAGGAAGAATTGTATATCAAGAATTAACAAGAATAACAAAAGAAATTGCAGATGGTGATTTTTTTAAAAATAAAGAATTAGTAATGGCAATGCAAAGTGTAAAAGAAAAAGGAAGCGCACTACATTTACTTGGTTTAGTATCTGACGGAGGAGTTCACTCACATATAGATCATTTATATGCATTACTTCAAATGGCCAAAAGCTTTGAAATCGAAAATGTATATATTCATGCTGTTTTAGATGGAAGAGATACATCTCCTACATCAGCAGTAGATTATTTAAAATCTTTAGAAGAAAAAACAAAAGAGCTTGAAATAGGGAAAATTGCTACTGTTTGTGGAAGATATTATGCAATGGATAGAGACAACAGATGGGAGCGAGTAACGCTTGCATATAACGCAATGGCAAATGGAATAGGAAACTATTTTAGAACTGTTCAAAAAGCAGTTGAAACTTCATATGAAGCACAAGAGTTTGATGAATTTGTAAAACCTATTGTAATAGTTGGTGAAGATCAAAAACCAATTGCTACAGTTAACGATAATGATTCGGTTATATTTTTCAATTTTAGACCAGATAGAGCAAGAGAACTTACAAAAGCTTTTGTAAAAGAAGATTTAGGCAAATTAGAACAAAAAAGTATTAATAATTTAGTATTTGTTACTATGACTGAGTATGATGAGACAATAAAAAACGTATTGGTAGCATATAAACCACAAACTTTAGTAAATACTTTTGGTGAGTATATATCAAATCTTGGATATAATCAGTTAAGAATTGCTGAGACTGAAAAATATGCTCACGTAACATTTTTCTTTAATGGTGGAAAAGAAGAAGCATATAAACAAGAAGATAGAATTTTAGTTGCGTCTCCTAAGGTAGCAACTTACGATATGCAGCCAGAAATGTCTGCATATGAAGTTACCGATAAAGTAATTGATGCTATTGAATCTTCAAAATATGATGTTATTATTTTAAATTATGCAAATGGAGATATGGTAGGGCATACTGGAATAATTGAAAAGGCAGTAGAGGCAGTAGAAACTTTAGATAAATGTGTAGGAAAAGTAATTTCAAAACTAAATAAGGTAAATGGTGAGGCTATGATAACAGCAGATCATGGTAATTGCGAATATATGTTAGATTTAAAAACTGGGGAAGCAATAACTTCTCATTCTACATTTGAGGTTCCATTAATAGTTATATCTGATCGTATAAAAGCACTAAAGACTGGTAGGCTTTGTGATATTAGCCCAACTATGTTAAACTTAATGGGAGAAAATATTCCTAAAGAGATGACAGGAGAGAGTTTAGTCGAGTTTTAAGGAGAAAATTTATGAAAAAAGAAGAAGAAATTTTCTTTTATGAATGCCCAAATCCAAAATGTGGGTATATTATTAAAGTTTCTAAAAATGTATTAGAAGAGGATAAAAACACTTTAGAAGAACTAGAAAATAATATTGAATGCCCAAAATGTGGAAAAAAAGGATTTAAAAAGTTAAGTAAAGAAAAAATAAAAGAGATTAAAGAAAAAGAAAATAAAAAAGTAGAAGAAAACAATCTAAAAAAAAGACAGGACTTGCATGACAAAAAGGTAGATGTTGCAAAAGATGTTGTAAAATATATTGTTAAAGAACGTAAAAATCTTTTCGAAGATCTAAAGACAAAATTACTCTCAGATCAAATATCGCCACAAAGATTTATTTCTCTTTTTTATAATATTTCTTGTGATATAATGACTTCTAGAAAAAAAGAATATTTACCAGATTTTGCAGGTGAGAGAAAAACAATACTTGCAATGGGACATGATGTACTTGACTTATATAATATTAAAGAAGATCAAGAAGAAATAATTGATTCATATGATATACAAAAAGATGAAATTTATGAAGTTTATCATCAAAAATATATTGAAGGTGATAATACTACATATAATGAGTATATAGGTGAAACTAGGCTAAACAATTATATGAAAAAATTGGAAGAAAAAAATATGGCAAAACAAGAAAGTAGATGTTCAAATTCTAGTAAAAAATATCAAAAAAATCTAGAATTAAATTTTAAGAAAAGTTTAAATGATGGTATAAAAAAAATAAAGTGATTTTTTTGATAAGATTACTTTAAATTAAATCTTGCTTTTTTTAAAATGTTTTCATATTCAAGGATTTTCGTTATAAAACAAAAATAAAAAGCACAAACTACTATAAGAAATATTAGTAGCTTGTGCTTTTTTAAAACTATTTTGAGGAGGTTTTTATGAAACAATATTTAGAAATAGAGTCTGTGTATGCAAGAGAAATTTTAGATTCAAGAGCAATTCCAACAGTTGAAGTGGAAGTAATTGTAGAAGGCGGATACATTGGTAGAGCATCTGTACCATCTGGAGCCTCAACAGGTGCTTTTGAAGCAATAGAGCTAAGAGATGGCATTGTAACAAGATATTCTGGAAAAGGCGTGTTAAAAGCGGTAGAAAACGTTAATTTAGTCATTGCTCCTAAGATAGAAGGATTAAATGTTTTAGATCAAGTTAAAATAGATAATATTATGATAAATCTTGACAACACAAAAAATAAAATGAGATTAGGAGCAAATGCAATACTTGGCGTATCACTAGCAGTTGCAAAAGCTGCAGCTGAGGCTTTAGGTCTTAGTTTATATAACTACGTAGGAGGAGTAAATGCAAAAATTTTACCTGTACCCATGATGAACATTTTAAATGGAGGAGAACATGCAGATAATAATTTAAACATTCAAGAGTTTATGATTATGCCAATAGGTGCAAAATCTTTTAGTGAAGGATTAAAAATGAGCTCTGAGGTATTCCATAGTCTAAAAGATATTTTAAAAGAAAAAAATCTTGCTACTTCTGTAGGAGATGAGGGGGGATTTGCGCCAAACTTATTTAATGACGAAGCAGCAATTGTATTAATAGTAGATGCTATTAAAAAAGCTGGGTATATTCCAGGAGACGATTTTAAAATAGCACTAGATGTTGCAGCGACTCAAATGTATGAAGAAGCTAAAAAAATAGGAGAAGTCGGTAAATATTATTTTTGGAAAACAGAAAAAATGTTTTCTGTTAATGAACTTATAGAGTATTACGAAAAATTAATAGAAAAATATCCAATTATTTCTATTGAAGATGGATTTGCAGAAGAGGATTTTAAATCTTGGCAACTTTTTACAAAAAAATTAGGGAAAAAAATTCAAATAGTTGGAGATGATCTTTTTGTGACCAATACTAGAAGATTAAAAAAAGGAATTGAAATGGAGCTTGCAAATTCAATTTTAATTAAATTAAATCAAATAGGTACTTTAACTGAGACAATTGATGCAATACAGATGGCAAATAAAGCCCATATGAGTGCAATAGTATCTCATAGATCTGGTGAAACAGAAGACACAACAATTGCAGATTTAGTTGTTGCATTAAATGCAGGGCAAATAAAGACAGGAGCACCGTCTAGAAGTGAAAGAGTTGCTAAGTATAATCAACTTTTAAGAATAGAAGAGGAAATAGGAATAGAAAATACTATATATTTAGGTGAAGAAGTTTTTAGCAATATATAAAACTATATAGAAACCAACTTGACATAATAAAAAAGATGTGATATAATTCTAAACAATTGAACACATATAGTGTCTCAAAATTTTGAGAGACTTTATTTTTTAAAGTTTCTCGTAAAGGAGCTACTTAAATGGAAAAATTTACGAAAGAAAGTTTTAGAAAAATTGGTTTGTTTAATCAAGAGCTTGAGGATGCATCATATGAATTATATCTAGGTATCGTTCAAGAAGATGATAGCATTTTGGAAAATTTAATGTTATCAAAAAATAACATCAAAAAGACAAGTCTTGATTTGTTACTGGAAAATGATATGGTAACATGTGAAGATAATAAATTTAAAATCACAAAAAAATACAAAGAGGTATTACTTGCTTGCTCAGCATTAGGAGTTCAGCACGGTATACCACATTATTTTTGTCAAATGAGAATGTAAAGCTAGTTAAGAAGTAAGGTTAGGAATTTTTCCTAACCTTACTTTTCTTTGTAATAAATTGTTTTTTCTTTTTCTTTATTGATGTTAAATTCATAATCTAAAATACAAAATCTATATTTTTTATGGATATCGGAGTTTGTATTGCATTTAATGAAAAGATTTTTATTTTTGTTAATAAACTCATTAATATCTTTTTTTAGTGTTTTAGTATATTTTGTATAGAACCAATCTCTTGTTCCTTTAAATTTTAAAAAATAATCATAAGTTAAGGATTGTTGTAAAATATTAAAATACTCGGTTTCTTTAAATATGTTTATTAGTATTAAGAAGCATTCATCAGTTGAAATTTTTCTACTAAATAAATCATTAATTGAAAAATAATCTACAATTTTTTTGTATATTTCAAAAGGATTAGTAAAAATCGAGTCTAATATTTTTATTGTATTTTTAAAATATAAAGAATTATGATATAATTCAAAAACTTCTTCAAATTTTTTTAAATAGCGTATTACTTCGTAACTCATAAATTTATTTTCAAGTACTTCATATGGTGGATAATTATTAAATTTATAGTCATACTCATCCTTTTTTTCGTAGAGATCAGTTCCTTTTAATAGTTTTAAAAAGCCTATTTGTAACTCATCTGGAGAAGCATCATATAAATCATTAAATGAATTTTTAAAAATATCGATGTTTTCAAAGGGTAAGCCAATGATAAGATCAGCATGAATTTTGATATTATTAAATGATTTGATTTTTTTTATCAATTTTTTTTCTTCTATCCATTTATATCCTCTGTTTATTGAATCTAAAGTTTCTTTATTAGTAGATTGAACACCTATTTCAAATTGAAATATATCTTTTGGGACTGTTTCTAAGAATTTTAAAGTTTCCTCATTTATTAAGTTTACACAAATTTCAAAATGGAAAGTAGTATCGATTCTATTTTCTATTAAAAATTTCCAAATTTCAAGAGCACGAGATCTGTTTGAATTAAAAGTTCTATCAATAAATCTAATTTGTTTGACATTTTTATCTAAAAGCTTTTTTAAATCTGATTTGACTTTGTCTAAATCAAAGTATTTTATATTTTTATCTATACAAGACAAACAGTAGCTACATCTATATGGACAACCTCTACTAGTCTCAAAATATACAACTCTATTATCATAATATGATATTATATCATCTGAAATTGATGGTATATCTTTTACATCTACTGGGATACGATATATTTGTTTGGCGTCCCCTTTCAATAAATCACAAATTAAAGATTTAATGTTATTTTCACCTTCACCACACATAATACTAGTAACAAAAGTGTTATTTTTAAGAATTTCATTTGGATTATAGGATACTTCTGGGCCACCAAAGCAAATTTTTATAGTATTATTTATGTTATTTATATTTTTTGCTACCTTTAAAGTTTGTTCGATATTCCAAATATAGCAACCAAAACAAACAACATCACTATTATATGAAATTATTGATTCGACTATTTTATCTAGATCATCATTTATACTAAATTGATGAATAAAAACATTGCAAAGATCAGCAATACAGTTTTTAAGGTAGTAAAGCGCAATATTTGTATGTGAGTATTTTGAATTAAGTGTACAAAGTAATACTTTCATAGTGCCTCCTTTGTTTAATTATTATAAATAATATCATAGTGGGGCAAAAAATTCAATAAAAAAAGTCCAAGCTTACAAACTATTATAAGTTTGTAAGCTTGGACTTTTTAAAATTATGATACATCAGAGTAGGAAAAGGAGTCTAAGTCTTTTTGCAATCTTGTTATTTCATTTATTAATGATATAACATCGTCTGGCCTCTCATCTGATGAGCAATATACCGATTCAAAGGATGAAAGTTGAAATTCAAGAGATTCAAGCTTTGCTTCGTCTTTTTCTAAAAGAAAAGCGATCTCTTTTTTTCTTCTTTCTACAATTAAAGGTCTATAGATTGATTTTATACTAGGAGAAACAAATCCTATTTTATCCTCTGTGAAATCATAGACTTTTTGAACTATTTTTCTAGCCTCGTCAAATGAAATTAAATTAGGATCGGATATTGCTTCATGAATAGCTTTGCTTATTCTTGCATAATTGGTATCGAAGTCCCGTGCAAGTGCGGACATTGTACTAGAGGGACAATTTGCATATAAAGACGCTATTTGCTTTTTTTCTTTAAAAGTTAAATCCCGATATTGCTTTTTCATTATATAACCTCCTAAAAATTTTTTATTTGGAAATCTAAAAACTATACTTATATTATATTACAAACCATAGCGTATGTCAAGTTTTACATAAAAACTTGACAAAAATTAAAATAAATGCTATAATATTAGAGCATGAAAATAAATTTGTTTATAATTATAAAAAGAAGGGATGTTTATTATGGAAATTAAAAGACAGGATAGTTTATTTGAAACTGAATTAGAACATACTCAAAATATTTCGACAGCAGCATATTTTTTTTTAAAGAGATATAGTATTAAAAGTTTTGAGGATTTAATAATTTTTTCAGAAGGAAATTTTTCAAAAGCTGTAGGAATGCCTATAATTATCAAAGAAGAGTTGAATGAGTTGATTAAAAAAATTGAAAATCAAGCAGAAGAAGGCTCAAAATAAATAATTAAATAAATAAATAATTAATTAATTAATTAATTATTTAATCCACCTTAAATACAAACAATTTGGTTTGTATTTAAGGTGGATTTTATATATGTTTGAAAAAAATATATAAATATGATATTATGATATTAAATTTGAATCGGAGGATAATAATAGTGAAAAAAATTAATTCTATGTGCCAAAAAACATCTGATTTCTTAGTTGAAGCTAGAAAAACAATAAATCTAAATAATATAAATGATGAAAAAGAAATTGATAAAATTTTAGAAAATAATGAGGGGATAAATGGCTATATAGCATATTTAAATGATTATTGTAATAAAGTTGAAAAAGCTACATCAGGAAGCGAGAATCCTACTGATACAATTAGCTTTTTAGAATCTTCTAAAGACGAAATTAAAGATATTAAATTATCTTTTAAGGATGCTTTTGAAAGTAAAAGTTTACTCCACTTATTATCTCTAATAACTGATATATATAACAATTTATCACATACATTAAAGTCAGCACAAAATAGAAATTATAGCGATGAGATTAAAAAGTTAAGAGAAGTTAAAAAATTAGGTGTTGAAAATATTATTAATGAATGCAATAATGGAAAAGAAAAAAATGAATATTATGGTTTTAAATCTGATGATTTATCCGATAATAAAACATTTGCAGTTGATATTCCTTTAGTTGGACAAATATGTTGGCATTTTCCCGAAAATATGTTTTTAAATAATTCTAAGCAATATCCACTTGATATATATATAAAAAGATATGATATGCCAAATAAAAGTTTTTTAAAATATAAAATATCTAAAAACGAAGAAAAAAACTTTCCTAAACATATACAAGAAGTTTTAAATTCACAAGATATTAATGAAATGAATAAAAAATTACAAAAAACTTATGAAAATACAGGATTTATGAAAGAATTAAAAAATCAAACTTATACTAATGAACAAGTTAAGATAAGATCTAATGTGGATTTAAACTTAAAAAACAAAGAGGAAAAAAATTATGAAAGTATAAAATAAATAAAAAATAGTAATAAATAATGAGTATAAATTTTAAAAATTTGACAAATATTAAAATTTATAGTATAATACAATAGTTAAGTTAAAGTACGAGTTACAAGTATTATATATTTTATAAAGGTTATAATAGCAATGATGCTACTTATATAAATGTTCGTGTAAAAATTATAAAAAGTGTAAATTGAAAAGAAAATAAAAGGAGAAAAAATGAACGAAAATAAAAATTTAAGGCCTAGGCCTATGTCTGCAAAAAAGACTATAATGCCAAGACCAGCACAAAAAGATACTCATGCCTCAAAAGCTGAGGAAGATGAAGTAAGAAACAAAGAATTAATAAAAGATACAATGAAAAAATTAGGAAGTAATAATGTTCCTGAGATTGAATTTGCAAATGTTGACACAAAGTTACCTACTGTAAAAAACAATAAAATTGCAGTAATAAAAGAAAATAAACAACCAACATTTTCAAAGTCAAAATTAAAGGTTATACCACTAGGTGGTATGAACGAAATAGGTAAAAATATCACCATTTTTGAATATGAAAATGAAATAATTGTAGTAGACTGTGGACTTGCATTTCCAGAAGATGATATGCTAGGCGTAGATCTAGTAATACCTGATATAACATATTTAGAAAAAAACATAAATAAAGTAAAAGCTTTAATAATAACACACGGACATGAAGACCATATAGGATCAGTACCATATTTTTTAAAAAAAATAAATGTACCAGTATATGGAACAAAATTAACATTAGGACTTATAAAAAATAAACTTATAGAACATAACTTAGATAAAACAGCAATATTAAAATGCGTAAAACCAAGAGATGTTGTAAAATTTGGCAAAAATTTTAAAGTTGAATTTGTAAAAATGACACATTCAATAGCTGATTCAGTAGCTGTTGCAATAACAACACCAGTTGGAGTACTATTACATACAGGTGACTTTAAAATAGATTATACACCAATTGATGGAATACCTATGGATTTGCAAAGACTTGCAGAACTTGGAAAAGAAGGTGTAACACTATTAATGTCTGATAGTACTAACGTGCAAAGACCAGGACATACAATGTCTGAGAGCAGTGTTGGTAAAGAATTTGATAGAATATTTACAAATTGTACTAAAAGAATAATTGTAGCAACATTTGCTTCAAATATTCACAGAATGCAACAAATTATAAACTCAGCAGTTAAATTTAAAAGAAAAGTTGCTGTGGTTGGACGTAGTATGCTAAATGTAATATCTGTAGCATCAGAACTTGGATATTTAACAGCTCCAGAAGGAACAATGATTGATATTGACAAAATAGGAATATATAATCCTGAACAACTAGTAATAATGACTACTGGTTCACAAGGCGAGCCTATGGCAGCACTTAGTCGTATGTCTACAGGAGATCATAAAAAAGTACAAGTAACACCTGATGATTTGATTATATTTTCATCTTCTGCAATACCTGGAAACGAAAAGTCTATTGGTAAAGTAATAGATGAACTAGAAAAGTTGGGTGCAGAAGTTATATATAATCAACTTGCTGATGTTCACGTTTCTGGTCATGCTTGTCAAGAAGAATTAAAACTTATGCTAAGTTTAATAAGACCAAAATACTTTATGCCAGTACATGGTGAGTATAGATTCTTAAAAAAACATGGAGAACTTGCTGTAAGTATAGGAACACCAAAAGAAAATATTTTTATTATGGAAAACGGAAGAACTCTAGAAATAGACAAAAATCAAGCTAAGATGACAAGTCAAGTTCCATCTGGTATGGTTTTAGTTGATGGACTTGGAGTAGGTGATGTTGGAAATATAGTAATAAGAGATAGACAACTTTTATCTGAAAATGGTATGATTATAATTGTAGTAACTCTAGATAGAAAAACTGCAAGAGTTGTATCTGGACCTGATATTGTTACGCGTGGATTTGTATATGTAAGAGAAAGTGAATCTTTGATGGAAGAAATTAAAGAAATAGCTAAAAAAGAGTTGGCTAAATGTGAAACTCAAGGAATACGTGAGTGGTCAACTATTAAATCTAATTTAAGAGAAACACTAATGCGTTATGTATATTCTAAAACAAAACGTCAACCAATGATACTTCCTATTTTAATGGATGTTGATTTAGATATTTTTAAAAATCAAAAATAAGTAAAGAAGAGTAGCTAAGAGAAATCTAAGCTACTTTTATTTATTTTAAATACTATATAAAGCCTTGCAAAATACGAATATTTATAGTAAAATAACAATATGAAAGATAGTATTATATATGCTAAAATGATTAACAATAATAGTAAGGTGGTTAAAAATAATGAATGAAAAATTAAATGATAAATATATGGAACTTGCAAATTTAATATTTCCAGAAATAGTGGAAACAGTGGAAGATTTAGAAATAAAATATCCTAAAAGGCAGTTAAAACCGGGAGCATGTGTTACAAGATTTGCACCATCTCCAACAGGTTTTTTACATACTGGAGCATTATTTACTTCTTTAGTAAATAAAAAATTAGCAATGCAAACTGATGGCGTTTTTTTTCTAAGAATTGAAGATACCGATAGAAAAAGAGAAGTAAAAGGAAGTATAAAACTCTTTACAAAAGAGCTAAAACAATATGGTTTATCTCCAATGGAAGGAGTAATATCTGATACAGAACAGATAGGACTATATGGGCCTTATATACAAAGCGAAAGAGAAAAAATATATAATATATGTGCTAAAAGATTAATTGAAAAAGGTTTAGCATATCCTTGTTTTTGTACTACTGATATGATTGCTAAGACAAAAGAAACTCAAGAAAAAAATAAAGTTATACCAGGGTATTATGGAGTATATGCAAAATGTAGAAATATTTCTATTGATGAGTCTATTGAAAAAGTAAAATCAGGTGAAAAATACATTTTAAGATTTAGATCAAACGGTTCTCATCTTAAAAAAACATTTTTTATTGATGCAGTTAGAGGAAAAATTGAAATAGCACAAAATGATCAAGATGTTGTCCTTATAAAAGCAGATGGACTTCCTACTTATCACTTTGCACATGTAGTTGATGATCATTTTATGAGAACTACTCACGTAGTAAGGGGAGAAGAGTGGATATCTTCAACTCCAATACATATTGAACTTTTTGAAGCTATGGGATTTGAAAAACCTGTATATGTACATGTACCACTTATTCTTGTAAAAGATGGAAACTCAAAAAGAAAGCTAAGTAAAAGAAAAGATAAAGAAGCAGCTGTATCTTACTTTTTAAAATCAGGATATCAAGCAGATGCAGTTATGGAATATTTATATACAATTTTAAATTCAGACTTTGAAATATGGAGAAGTAAAAATAAAGAAACTAAAAGAAGTGAATTTAAAATGAATTTAAATAAGATGAGCTCAGCTGGTTCACTACTTGACATTATGAAATTAAATGATATTAGTAAAGAATTAATATCAAAAATGGATAGTAAAGAAGTTTTAGAAAATGTACTTGCTTGGACAAAAACAAATGAAAAGCAATTATATGATATTTTATCAAAAGATTTAAAATATAGTAAAGAAATATTTGCTCTTGAGAGGGATGGAGCAAAAAAAATACGAAAAGATATTACAAAATGGGAAGATATAAAGGAAAATTTCTTCTACTTTTTTGATGAACTATATATGGAAGATTTTAAAAAAAACGGATATGAATTTGACTATTTAACAAATAAAGAAAATACTAAGATTGATAGTAAAATAACTAAAAAAGCTTTAGAGCTATATATTAAAAAGTATTGCGAAAATGATGATAAACAGTCTTGGTTTGAAACTCTTAAAAGTTGTGCAAATGAATTAGAATTTTGCACCGATATGAAAGAATATAAACAAAATCCTGATAAATACATTGGAAGTACATCTGATTTTGCAACAATTATTCGTGTTGCTGTGACAAACAGACATAACACACCAGATATATATGCAATTATGCAATTAATTGGAAAAGACGAAACTTTAAAAAGGCTTAAAATGGCAATAGATAAAATTTAAGTAATAAATTAAAGTAAAGGATGTGATTATATGATTACAAATACGCCTGAAAATATTGAAAAATTTAATGAATATTTAGAAAACAGAAGCTTTTGTGATATCGATATAGTGGATTTAATGAAATACTTAGCAATGAAAAATGGTGTAAAGTTTAAATCTACAGAGGCTTTTGAAAAGCTAGATCAAATAATAAATCCCAAAAAAAATATTTTACTTTTATTAATAGATGGAATGGGAGCATACAAAGTATCAAATCTTTCAGATGATTCTTTATTTAGAAATAATTTAAGATATGCTATAAAGACAGTAAATCCAACATCTACTGCATGTGTTCTTTCGACTATTGGCTCAGCTACTTACCCTGTAGAACATGGCGTCCTTGGATGGTGGGCTTATAGTAAAAAACTAGATATAAATTATTATCCTTTACTTTTTAAAGAAAGAAAAACACAAGTAGATTTAATAGAAAAATGTATAAAATTAGATGATATATTTAAGTTTGACAGTATTTTTGATAAATTTAATAAAAAAGCAAATATATATATGAAAAGAGAATATATAAACTCGGAATTTTCATTAAAGTTTTCTGGTAAAAAAGCAAATAGGTATGGATTTATTTCAATAAGAGATGGATTTAAAAAACTAGAAAAAAACTTAAATGATGTAAAAGAATCTTTTAATTATATGTATATAGATGGACTTGATTTGAATTCTCATATTTATGGGCCAGATAGTAAAGAGGCAATGTGGGTTATAAAAGAAGTTGAAAATGAAGTCGCAAATCTTGTAAAAAACAAAAAAGACTTAACTGTTATTGTTGTGGCAGATCATGGACAAATTGAAATGACAAATATGATATACTTAAATGAAAAACAAAATTATTTGGAATATTTCTATACTTTACCAAGTATTGACACAAGAATGATTAGCTTTTTTGTTAAAAAAGAATATTTACAAATATTTAAAGAAGAATTTTTAAAAGAGTTTGGCGAAGATGTAATCTTAATAACAAAAGAAGAGGCACTAGAATATAATTTATTTGGTAATTCTTTTCCAAGTAATTCTTTTGTTGATGCAATAGGTGAATATATTGCAATTATAGTAAATAATAAATTTATGGTATGCGATAAAATAACATATGATGATATATTAACAACAAAAGGAAATCATTCTGGACTTACAAAACAAGAAACTACAATACCTCTTGTAGTTATTGGATCTTAGGAGGTAGAGTATGTATGAGAGTATAAATTCAAGGTATACATACAAAAATTCGATTGTTATAAAAAATAAACTTGGTATAAAAGATGAAAAAATTTTAGAAGATATAGAAAGAAAATTAGTAGGTAAAAAATTACAAACAATTTCTAATTATTTGAAGTTTCAAAAATTTAATGAAGAAGAGTTTAAAAATATACATAGATATTTATTTTTTGATATTTATAGGTTTGCGGGTGAATACAGACTAGAAAATATAACAAAAGAAAATTTTAAATTTTCAAATTTTGAATACATAGATGATAATATAAAAGAGATATTAAGTAAGATAGATATAACAAGATATAAAACTATGACAAAAGAAAAGTTGGTTTTAAATATATCTTCATTAATGACGGATTTAAATGTTATTCATCCTTTTAGAGAGGGAAATGGAAGAACAATAAGAACTTTTATAAGTAAACTATTTAACTATTTCGGGTATGATATAGATTTTTCAAATATAAATTATGATAAGATAATGAGGGTTAGTAAATTAGCTGTAATAGATGAAACAGAGCAAATTGAATTATTAATGAAAAATGTGACTAAAATGTAGTAAATAAAGGAAGTAATAAATATGGAAGAAAAAACTAATAAGAAAAATAAAATAAAAATCTTGCTGTTTATAGTTGTGTTATTAATATTAGTATTGGCAATTGCAGTTGTAGTAATATTTATTATTAAAGCTGAGGTAAAAAACAATAATGAAATTCATGTAGTACGTGAAAAGTCAAATTATCAAATTAAGATTGATTATCCAGTAACTCATATAAAGAAAATTGATGATGAGATAGAAAAATATATAACCTATGAAAAAGAAATGTTTATTAGTACTGTAAAACAAATAAAAGAAAAAGCTGATGCACAAGGTGATAAGGATATTACAAACGAAGAAAATCTAGAAAATAAAGAGGCAACCGAAGAAAGCAAATATCAATTTTTGCTTCAATCAAATACAAGTGAGTATAAAAATACAAAAAGTATAAATATAGTAATTTATGAGTTTGTGGGCGGAAATCATTATGAGAGAAAAGATAAAAATATTTGTTTTAATGTAAATGATGGAAGTAGTTTAACTTTGGATGATTTTTTTGAAGATAAAACTTATTTGGATAAAATTTCTAAAATTGCATATTATAAAGTTAATAAATATTTAGAAGATAACGCCATAGAATATGATGAACAATTAGTAAAACAAGGAACTGAGGCAAAAATAGAAAATTATACTTCATTTGTATTTAAAGAAGATGGACTTAATATAACTTTCTTGCCTTATCAAGTGGCAAGTTGGTCATCAGGAGAAATTAAGATAACTATAGGATATAACAAGATAAATAATCTTTTAAAAGAAAAATATAGAGGGACAAGCATTAAGACAGGCAATATAGATATTGTTAAAAAAGAAAGAGATCTAAGTAAATTTGCACAAAAAAAGTTAATTGCAATTACTTTTGACGATGGACCATCTTATATAACTTCTAATTTAATTGATGAGTTAAATAAAAGAGATGCTAAAGCTACTTTTTTTGTTATGGGAAGTAGAGTAGAAAAGTATAAAGATACACTAAAAAAAGCATATGAACAAGGTCATCAAATTGGGACTCATACCTGCACTCATAGGGCTTTAACAAAATTAGATGACTATCAAATAATGAGTGAAATAAATAAATCAAATGATGAAATTGAAAAAGTAATTGGCGTAACAACTAATCTTTTAAGACCACCATATGGAAGTATAAATGATCATGTAAAACAATTAGCAGATATGAATATTATTTTGTGGAATGTAGATACACTAGATTGGAAAAATAAAAACGCTAATAAAATATCAGATGAAATCATCAATAAAGCATCTGATGGCAATATTGTGTTACTTCATGATTTATATCCTACATCTGTTGAGGGAGCAATAAAAGCAATTGATGTATTGGAAAAAGAAGGATATGCTTTTGTAACAATAGATGAAATGTGCAAACTTAAAAATATAAAACTAGATAGCGTTAAGTCATATTTTAAATTTTAAAGTACAAATAATTAAAATATAGATAAAAGGAGGATAACAGTTTGAATAGTTGGTATAAATTAGATAATGCTGCAAAAGTATTCCCGGCCGTGACAAAGGTTACTAATTCATCTGTTTATAGGGTATCTGCTATATTGACTATGGATGTTGATAAAGAAATATTACAAGAAGCATTAAACCAAATATATGAAAAGTTTCCTATGTTTTTTGTTAGAATGAGAAAAGGTTTTTTTTGGAACTATTTAGATTCTAATCATGAAAGATTTTTAGTAAAAGAAGAAACTGACTATCCATGCAAATATATTAATAAATATCAAAATAAAGGATATTTTTTAAAGGTATTATATTATAAAAATAGAATTTCTATTGAAATATTTCATTCTATAACAGATGGAAATGGGGCAGTTGAACTGTTAAAATCATTACTAAATCAATATTTTTATTTACTTGGAAAAATCAAATCTAAAAAAGACGATATAGATTACACAGATATATCTGAAGATAGTTTTAACAAATATTATGAAAAAACTAATAAGAAAAAAATTAAACTAAATAATTCATATAGAATTAAGGGGAAATTTTTTGAGGATTTTGGTACTAATGTTATAACAGGAACTATTAATATTACTAATATTAAAAGGATTGCAAAGTCTAATAGAACAACAATAACAGGATATTTGATTTCACTACTTATATATTCTATATATAAAACAAAAGCAAAAAAAACAAATAAGCCTATTGTTGTTACTGTACCTGTAAATCTAAGAAAAAAATTTCCTTCTAATACTTTACGTAATTTTTTTTGTACTGTAAATGTTGGAATGAAAGTAAATGAAAATACAACTCTAGAAGAAATTATAAAAAAAATAACAAAGCAATTACAAGAGCAAACAACAATTCATAATTTAGAAAAAATAATAAGTAATAATGTTAATTTGGAAAAAATTATGGCGTTAAGAATAGTACCATTATACATAAAAAACTTTTTTGTATCTTATGGATTTAATTCTAGAGGAGAAACAAAAAAAACAATTACTATGTCTAATATAGGGCGTATTAATTTAGATGAAGATATTAAAAAATATATTCGACACATGGATACAATTTTATATCCAACTATAAAAAGTCCAATAAGCTGTGGAGTGTGTTCTGTAAATGACACTCTTTCTATTAGTTTTTCAAGAAGTATTATACAAAAAGAGATAATTAAATATTTTTTTAAATATTTAGCAAACAGAGATAATTTGGATGTAGCAATATATTCCAATAATTGGGGTGAGGACTATGAGTAAATGTTTTGATTGTAATGTAAATGTTAAATCCAGTAATAGAGTATGTCCCCTATGTAATAAAAAGGTTAAAAACAAAGATAAAAATAGTATTTCATATCCAAAATATATAAAAAATAAAAATGCTAAATTAAATAAATATATAAATATAGGAATATTTTTATTAACAATACTTTTAATACTAATAAACTTATTAAATACAAGTACTGAAAATGTAGTTTTAAATTATATATTTATAATATGTCTTTTTTCTTTTATCATAGCAAAAAATATATTATCTAGTAAAATATCATTAGGTACGAAAGTTATTATAATTTATTTTCTTGTTTTAGCTTTACTTGTAATAATTGATATATATAATGGATTTAATAGATGGTCAACTACATATGTGGCACCTATTATGAATGTTTGTGTAACAATTGTGTTTACATTTGTTGCTTTAAATAAAAAAAATCTATTTAAAGAATATA
>JAVXAF010000017.1:0-21194 GCA_036660635.1 Clostridia bacterium
CCTACTTTGAATTAATATCTTTATTTCAAAATTTATCTCTTTTAAAAATTCTTTGTAAGCTCCTATTATTTTACATTTTAATTCTTCATTAAAATCATATATAGTTAATGGTTCAACTTCATATATACAAACATTATATATGTTTTTATTTTCTTTTACTTTAATTATTCCATCTTTTTTGTTTATATGAAAATCAAATATTTTTTTTATATCTTTTATCATTTTTTATCCTTTCTTTTTTAAAATACTTTAAATTAGTACACACTAAGAAATATATTGCATATAATTATTATATACATATAAAGGAGATGATTTTATCAATAATCAAAATGAAATGAACAATATGTTAAACTCGAAACTAGTCGAGCTATTATCTACTATTGACAAAAGTAAAATAGAACAGGTCAGTCAACTGGTAAGAAACATGTCAAGTGATGATTTAACAAATTTAGTTGGAATGCTTGGAAAAAACAGAAATAAAGACAAATAAATGGATAAAAATATAAATGAAACTAATTTAGAAGATACTATTAATGAAAAAAGTAAAGTATCTTCAGAAAATTTATATGATTTAATACAAAATATCCAATCTAAATTTAATGTTGAAGAAACTACAAAAGATGACTCTAAAGGAAATTTTAGTGAAACGGCTGATGATAAAAAAATTTTTAACAAGAAAGAAAATAAAAATGTTGATTTTTTGAAAGATCTAGATATTTCAAATCTTTTAGGACTATTGGGATCAAATTCTAATAAAGAAAATAATAGCACAAATAGCAGTAATGGCTTCAATTTAGATCCCAAATTGTTATTAAAGATGCAAAAAATTATTACAAGTTTTAACAAAAATGATCCAAGAAAAGATCTACTTCTTTCATTAAAACCCTTTCTAAGAAAATCCAGACAAGATAAATTAAGTGAATATTTAACTATAATGAATGTTTTAGATGCTTTGAAAGTTTTCAATGATGATGAGGAAAGTGATAATAATGAATGAGCAAAACTTTTATCCTTATTATACAAATTATAATAGGTATCCTTACTTAAACGTCTATACTTCAGATCATTTTTATGAAAATAAATTAGATGAAGAAAAAGAATTAAACATAACAGATGCAAATTTAAAATGTGAAATTAGTCCAAAGCAATTAGATCTTATAAATAAAAAAACAAATGAATTTGATATTGAAAGCACAATTGAATCAAAAGATGATATACAAAATCAAAACAAAGATACTTTTAGGCTAGGTCCTATTACATATCAAGATAGAAATTTATCTTTATTTGGTTTTTCTATAGGAATTGACGATTTAATAATAATAGCATTGATGATTTTACTATTAATGGATGGTTCTTGTAACTATATAACATTAATAGTACTTGGTTTATTATTATTTAATATTTCTATTCCAAATTTAAAATTTTCCATTTGAGCCATATTTTTTATAATATTCAACTAACAACTTATCTATTAGCACGCTAGTTTTATAAATCATGTCATATGGCTCATTTTTTTTTATTTGATCTTCCAATTTTACTTTTAATATATTAATTTCTTCAACTAACATAATTTTCACTTCCTTTTTCTCTTTATTTATACCATTTTCGATTCCATATGTCAATATTTGTTGTCAATAAATCGATCGCAAGTTTCGACAATTATAGTGTGATATTTGGGTTTTATTGTCGATTTTAATAGACATAACAATAAGGCTTTTATGCTCTACTTCATATAATGATTGAAAAAGCCCTCTATTTAACATTTTAAAAAAAATGTCGAATAAAAGGCAAAAAAAAAGATAGTTAACTATCTTTTTTGGGAACAATTATTGAAAATACTCGATTTTCCTCTTTTAATAATTCTAAAAAATTTTTTATATCTTCAATTTTAATATCTTCTATAAAGTTAATATCTGCATATATGTCGCTGCCTATTATAATACTATCAATTATTCTTCTATAGCTAACACTTAAATTATCTGCTAAAGAAATTATTTCACCTATTTCTTTTCTTTTAATTAATTCAAATTTTTCATTATCAATCTCTTCCGTTTTTATTTTTTCTATATAATCTATTATACTTTTTTTTAACTTTTCAATATTTTTAGTATTAGCCGCAATTATTACATGTGAAAAACTTTTACTTCCTTCATATTGAAATTCTATTTCAGAAACAAGATTTCCATTTGAATATTCTTTTTCATAAAACTCAGAACTTTTTGAAAAGAAAATATCTGAAATCATGGATGCAATTATTTGCATTTTTATAATATTTTCCGGGCTTTTTATTTTAAGTTTATATCCTATTGAAAGCTCAGGTAGCATTACATCCATTTCATCAACAATTTCTCTCTTATTGGTCTGTTTTTGCTCTTCTAAAGTATACTTTTCAATTGGTCTTAGATTTTTTTTGTTATCATAATTTTTTTCATATTTTCTCATATTCGATTCTATTATATTTATTGTATCTTGAACATCAACATCACCAACAACTAAAAAAAACATGTTTTGAGGACTATAAAAGGTATTATAACAAGTATATAATAGTTCTTTTGTTATATGTGAAATAGATTCTACTGTTCCTGCTATATCTATTTTAACAGGATTAGTATTATACATTGCAATTAATGTATTAAAATAGGCTCTATATGAAGGCTCATCTTCATACATTTTTATTTCTTGGCCTATAATCCCTTGTTCTTTTTTAACATTTTCATCTGTAAAATAAGGTTCTTTTATTAAAGATACAAGCTTTCCTATACACTCTTTAAATTTTTGACACGTTTCAAAATAGTAAACAGTTTGATCAAAGCTTGTATATGCATTAGCTCTAACACCCATTTTTGCAAATAAATCTAAGGCATTAGCCCCCTCTTTTTCAAATAATTTGTGTTCTAAAAAATGTGCTATTCCATCTGGTACTTTTATTTTCTTATTAGTTATAATATCTAAAAATTCATTATCAATAGAACCATACTTAGTTCCAAACATACCTATTTTTTTTGTAAATCCAGGTTTAGTACATATATATACTTCTAATCCATTTTTAAGTATTGTTTTATAAGTCTGTTCACCAAGTTCACGAGATAGTTGAACTTCAACCTTATACATTTTTTTCACCTCCAAGGAGATAGATTTGTTTCATATTAATTTTTTGTGCTATATTTACAATATCTTCCTTTTTATAACTATTTATCTGATCTATGTATGTATCTATGGAAATCTTGGTTACTTTGTTTTCTATTATATTTGAAAGTTCTAACTTTACCATATCTTTTTTTGAATCTTTCCAATTTTTCATATCTAGTATTAAACTCTGTTTAGCTGCTTCAAACTCTTCATCTGATATTTTTCCTGCTAAAATATCAGATATTTGATTTATAACAACCTCTTTAGCTTTTTCAAAATCTGATTCTTTAATTCCAGCAAAAATTAAAAATATTTTTTTATATTTATAATATATTGATCTTACGCTATATGCAAGAGACTCTTTTTCTCTAAAATTTTGAAATAACTTAGATGAAGGTGTTCCCCCTAATATAGCATTATATAGTAAACATTTTAAATACTCGTTTTCATCATCATTATAGTTCATTACAAAAGTTACTACACTTTGTGCTGTATCTTGAAATTCTTTTATTTCATTTATTCTATTTTCAATATTTTTATCTAAATTATCAGTAACCAAATCACTAATTTGAAGATTTGAGCTTAAATTTTCTTTAAAAATTTCTTCAATATCATTTTTAATATTTTCATATCCTTCTAAATTACCAGCTAATATTAAATTTATACAGGAATTTTTAATTAATTTTATATACTGCTTATATAAATCCCCCGATGTTATTTTTTTAATTATATTTTCATCACCATAAACACATGATCCAAAAGGTGATTTTGGATATAATAGTTCTAAACTTCTATTTATAGCAAATTGAACTTTATCATCCTTTTGCTCTTGTATTTTTTCAATAATATACTGCTTTTGTCTAACTACAATTTCTTTATCAAACAAATTGTTTTTTATATTTGGATTATATATTATTTCATTTAAGAAGTTAAGTGAATTTTTTAATACATCTTCTTTATGCGGTAAAAAACACTTATTTAAGCATTGCATTCTAAATTCAATATTAAAAGCATCTCCTATTTTTTCAATATTTACATCAAAATTTGCACCATAAAGGCTATATAAATATTCTTCAATTTCTTTTTGAGTACAATATTTTTTACTACTTTTTTGAAGAATTGATACTAATACTGCATTTTTAGAAACATCTTCTTTTTCTAAATTGATTATAAAATTATATGATATATATATACTTTTAAATTTTTTATCATTAATTAAATAAATATTATTCATATTTTTTCTCCTTTTGAAAAATCAAAAACCAAGTTATTACTTGGCTTTATATTAAGTTTCTTTTAAGAAAGTTTTTGCTTTACAATATCACTAAGTATTTTTCCATCTGCTCTTCCAGCTGTTTTTTGTCTTAATTGTTGCATAACAGCCCCCATTTGTTTAATAGATATTGCACCAACTATGTTTATAGCTTCTTCTACCATATCTGTAATTTGAGAAATATCTAGTTGTTCTGGCAAATACTTTTCTAATATTTCAATTTCTCTTTCTAGATCTTTTACTATATCGAGCCTATCAGCTTTTTTATAATCTTCAATAGATTCTCTTCTTTTTTTAACTTCCTTAGCTACAATACAAATCATGTCTTCTTCTGATAATATTTTTTGTGTATCTTTTTCTACTTGTAATATAGCAGCCCTTAACATTGTAATTGTATTTTTTCTAAGTTCATCTTTTTCTTTCATAGCATTTTTTAATTCTTTTAATAATTCTTCTTTCATAGTGCTCCCTTCAATTATATTATATATTTTTTTATCAGTTTGATACTAGAAAACTTTATTTTTCACATTTATCTTGAGATTTTTGATTTATCTTGTTTTCCACATTGCTTTTATACTTTTTCATTCCAACTATTCCAATAGCAATAAAACAAAGTAATGCAAGTACAAGAAGAATAAACTTCCATACATCAGCTGAAACTATTACTACAGCTATTAAACATAGAATACTTGTTACAATATAAAGTACAAATACTGCTTGTTTTTGTGTAAGCCCCATTTTAATTAATCTATGATGAATATGCCCACCATCAGGCTTTAGCATAGGTACACCTTTTAAAAATCTCCTTACCATTGCAAATAATGTGTCAAATATTGGTACTCCAAGTGCAAATATAGGAGCGACAATTGCAAGCATTGTATAGCCTTTTGCAAATCCTAAAATAGATAAAATGGCAAGTGTAAACCCGAGAAAATTTGATCCAACATCTCCCATAAATGTCTTAGCTGGATTAAAGTTATATGGTAAAAAGCCAAGTGTTGCACCAACCAAAACAGCAGCAATAATTATAGCTTCTAAGCTAGCTGAAGTAGTTATAAATATTATCAATAACGCTGTTGCTGATATTGCTGATATTCCAGCAGCGAGTCCATCTAAGCCATCAATTAAATTAACAGCGTTTGTTATTCCGACTATCCAAAATAAAGTTATAGGAAAGTCAAGAAATCCAAAATTAATTATATCTGAATATATAAATGGTATTTTTATTCCAACTATTTTTATTCCAAACAAATATACAATTATAGCAGCTAGCAATTGAAATAAGAATTTATGACGAGCTCTTAAATTTACTATATCATCTATAAATCCCATAGAAGCTATTATAATAGAACCTATCAAATATCCCAAAAACATCTTATTAAAAGCTATAGATTCAATATTTTTAGTTATCAAATAATATATTAAAAATCCTATTAACATAGATATTACTATTGCTATTCCACCAACCCTTGGCATTGGCTTTTGATGTATTCTTCTATTATTATCTGGCATATCGACCAAATTGAACTTGTGTGCCAACTTTATGGTAATTGGTGTAATACCCAAACAAACCAAAAAAGTTATTAATATAAGACTATATACTATTGGCATTTAGTGCACCACCTTCTATGTTAATTTCTTCTAATTTAGTTAATTTTAAAATTCTTTTATCATGTCTTCCACCTTCATAAAAACTATCCATAAAAGATCTTACAATCTTTATCACATTTTCTATATTTATAGATTCTTCTAATCTCGATCCAAGACATAATATATTTGCATTATTGTGTTTTCTAGACATTTCAGCCATATATTGATCTGTACAAAGTGCAGCTCTTATACCTCTTATTTTATTGCAAGCAATAGACATTCCAATACCTGTACCACAAATTGCTATTCCAAGATTTGAATTTACACTTAAAACATTTGAAGCTATCTTTTGTGCCACATCAGGATAATCATCTTGTTCCTCTTGAATTTTTGTTACGTCTGCATATTCAATACGATTTTCATACATATATTCAATTAATTTGTTTTTAACTTCTTTTCCTGCATGATCAGATCCTATAATAATCATTTACTCACATCCTTACATTTTTTCAACGATTTTATCAATACCGTCCACAATTTCGTTTGCAGATCTTTTGTATACTTCCAAACTTAAACCCCATGGATCATCAATATCTATATATTTTTCATTTTTAAAAGCATATTCTTTTAAAGTAAATAATTTATCCGTAACTTTTGGAAATATTTCAGCTACATTTTTTTTATGCTCTTGTGTTAAACAAAGTATAAGATCATAATTTTCAATATCTATCTCATGTATATTTGTTGCTCTATGTTTAGAAATATCTATATTATATTGTTTCATTGCAATTATAGCATTACTAGTAGCAGCTTGCCCACTAATTGCAAATGTTCCACAAGAACTTATTAAAAAATCATTTTCTTTTTTTAAATCTTTTATTTTCTTTTGCATATAATACTGAGCCATTGGACTTCTACAAATATTTCCAGTACATACAAACATTATCTTTTTCATTTAATTCATCCTCACATTTTAGAAATATAATATCATAAAACACCATTAAAGTCAATTTTAAATTTTTGTGATTATCATTCCTATAATTATGCCCAAAATATAAAATATATATACTTTTTTATATTTAATATACTCAAACGATTTAGGAATTAAATTACACGCAGACATATATATCATCGCACCTGAAGCCATTGCTAAACAAATAACTAGAAAATTTGTTGATATTTGTGAAAAACAACTTCCAAAAAAAGCCCCTATCCCAGTAATTGCTCCAACTAAAAAACTTGATTTTAGAGATTTTTTAAGACTTTTTGTTGATATAATATTACTACTTCCTATTACTATTCCTTCTAGGATATCATGTAAAATCATTAAAATAAGTACTTTGTACCCAAAATTTATAGATAAGAAAAGACTTGATCCGATTGCTATACCTTCTAAAATATTATGCGAGCCCATTGAAATTAATATTAAAGTATATAATGCCTGTACTCCAACTTGGTCTGTTTTTTTTGTTAAAATTTTTTCACTTATATATATTAATATAACTCCTACAACTAATCCCAAGACAACTAAAAAAATATTAGATAGTTCAAAACATTCTGGAATCATTTCAAAAAAAACAATAGCATTCATTATACCAGCAGTAAATTGAAATATCGCACCAGTACTATTTTTTTTTTTTGCAAAACATCCTAAAGCCCCTCCTATAAAACTACTTATTCCACATATTATAGTAATTATTAATAAGACTTTAATACTATATATCACACAAACACCTCTTGAATATAATATTATATATTCAAGAGGTGTTCTTTGTATTAAGGTATTAGTTTTTCTCTTAATAAGTCTTCCATTGATTTTTCCTCACAATTTGTTTTTAAAATATAGGATTCAATTGATAATTCTACTTTTTTTAGGTTAAAAATTTCAATATTATTCCCGTCTAAAACAATTGAAGGAACATTCGTACATTCATCAAAAACAACTTTATATTTTTTTGAAATTGTTGGATTAGATAAAAAACTTCCATACTTAGCGTTAAAAATCGGATTAATAAGAGTTTGTACAATTAGAGTAATATTTGGCTCTAGAATTATTGGACCATTATTACTTTTAGAAAATCCCGTGCTTCCTAAAGGTGTTGCAAAACAAATACCACTACTATTAACTTTATGCCCATTTTTCTTAGATTTTAGTGTTGTACCATTACTAAATAAATCAAATGAAATCTTTTTTAATCCGTCACCTACAATAATTACTTCATTTAATGCTTTTTTATGTATGATTTTTTCATTAGTAGTAAAAACAACATCTAAATAATACGCTTTTTGTAAGTTTAGTGATTTTCTTTTAAAATTTGTTATATAATATACAATTTTTTCAATTTTCTTTAGCAATGTATCTAAATCATCATTGCTAACATCTTGTATATATCCAAGACTTCCGGAATTTATTCCAACGAATACTGTATTTTTGTCAAATTCATCTTTTGAAAATGAATTTAAAAAAGTACCATCACCTCCTATTATAAAAATATAATCAAATGGTGGATTTTCTACAATACTAACTATTTCAAACTTTTCTAAATACTTTAAAATATACCGCTTAATTCTATCACTTTTCTCATAATTATTTCCGTCAATTTTAATCCTTATTTTATCTGTTTTCATTTAAAATTCCTCCATTATTAAAATTTAGATTAATACATTTTACTTTATTATATCATACATTCCTTAAAAATCAATTTACTAACACAACTCTCTTAGCTAAATTTTATATAAATATAAAAATAATTCGAACTCTATCATTTATAAAGACAGAATTCGAATTATTTTCGTTTGGCGGAGGAGGAGGGGTTCGAACCCTCGCATCCCTTACGAAATCTACTTGTTTAGCAAACAAGCCCCTTAACCACTTGGGTACTCCTCCAAATAATATAATAGCGGAAATAAATTAAAAATACTTCCGCAATTTTTTTGGCGGAAGAGGTAGGATTCGAACCCACGGTGCCTTGCGACATCACCAGTTTTCAAGACTGGCTCCTTAAACCACTCGGACACTCTTCCGTACTTAATACAGATATAATTATACCAGTTTTTTAAAATTTGTCAAGTGAAAATTAACTTTTTTTATTATATCTATCTATTAATATTTGTTTTACTTGTACTGGCAATAAATTATACTTACTTATTTTTTTAACATCTAATAGGCAAATTTCATATTTTCCATATTTTTCAAAATCTTCATTTTCCCACTCAGGGCCATTTCCTTTTGATAAATTTCCTGATTTTATCTTTGCAATATAAAACATCTCGTCTTTTTTTAAGTCATCATTTCTTAAAAACAAAATTTCTTCTTTTATATTGATTTCAACATTTAGTTCTTCTTTTAATTCTCTTTTTGTTGCTTCTACAAACGTTTCATCACCTTCTAGATGTCCTCCTGGTATTGAATAATACTCAACCTTCTTACCTTCTATTTTTTTTGTTCTTTTAATTGTTATAATATTTAATTTTCCTTTTTCTATATATTCAATTATAGCTCTGCCTGTTTTTTTAAACTCTGCCATTTTTTCTCCCTACATTTTGATTTTGAATTTATTTAGTATTATCTCTAATCCATCTTCATCATTATATTCAACTATTAACCTTTGATGTGCTTTAGATGAATCTATTTTTACTTTATATCCAAAGAAATTTTGTAATTTATCTTCTATTTTTTTATAATATACTGTTTTAGGTGTCTTTTTGGTTTTTGCTCTATGATACTCTTCTGCACCATATATTAATTTTTCCACATCTCTTACAGTAAGTTTTTTTTCAATTATCTTGTCTGCTATTTTAAGTTGTTTTTCTTGATCTTCTATAGCAAGTAGTGCTCTAGCTTGTCCTTCAACCAATTTTCCTTGAAGTACATAATCTAAAACTTTATCTTGAAGCTTTAAAAGTCTTGTTATATTGGAAACTGTTGACAAACTTTTACCAGTTATTTTTGCCACTTCTGATTGTGTGTATCCATCTATTATCATTAATTCTTTTATTGCTTTTGCTATTTCTACAATATTTAAATCTTCTCTTTGAATATTTTCTATTAAAGCAACTTGCTTTTTCTTTGTATCTGTATAATCTTTTATTATTGCAGGTATCTCTTTTAATCCTGCTTTCTTAGCTGCTCTCCAACGTCTTTCACCTGCTACAATTGTATAACCATTCTCATCTTTTACAACTAAAATAGGTTGTAAAACTCCATGTTCTTTTATTGAATTTGTTAGTTCTTCTAATTTTTCATTATCAAATACTTTTCTTGGCTGATTTAGCATAGGCTCTACTTCTGTTATGTTTAATTCAACAACTTTTTCTAATTCTTTATATTTTTTTTCATTTTTGCTTTTTGCTACTTTTTCGATTTCTAGTACATTTTCACCAAAAAAAGCATCTAATCCTCTTCCTAATCCTTTTTGTGTCTTTACCATCTTAATTATCTCCTTTTTCATTTAATTTCAATAATTCTTTTGCTAGTTTTTTATATGTCTGTGATCCTTTTGAGTCAGCATCATATAAAGTAATTGGAAGCCCATGGCTTGGTGCTTCACTCAAACGTATATTTCTTGGTATTATCGTTTGAAAAACTTTATTACCAAAATATTTTTCTACTTCTCGTGCAACATCAGACGAAAGATTAGTTCTTGCGTCAAACATTGTAAGCACAACACCTTCAATTTCCAGATTTTTATTTAAATGTCTTTGTACTAATTTAATTGTATTTACTAGTTGTCCTAAACCTTCCAATGCATAATATTCACATTGAATTGGCACTAATACACTATCAGATGCAGTAAATGCATTTAATGTTATTAATCCTAAAGAAGGAGGACAGTCTATAATTATGTAATCATATGCATCACTAATTTCACATATTGCGTCTTTTAGCCTGTTTTCTCTTGATATCATAGAAACCAGCTCTATTTCAGCTCCAGCTAAATCAATATTTGCAGGACATACATCCAACTTTTTTACCATAGAAGCTTTTATTGTATCTTTAATTTCTACGTCTTCAACTAACACATTATAAATTGATTTGTTTTCACTTGCTTCTATTCCCAGCCCACTACTGGCATTTCCTTGTGGATCTATATCAATTAATAAAATTCTTTTCCCTTTTGCAGCCATGCAAGCACTCAAATTAACAGCTGTTGTTGTTTTCCCAACACCACCTTTTTGATTTGCTATTGATATTACTTTCGCCATAATTTCACCTCTTTTACATTATATACTATTTATACATAAAAAAAAAGAGTAAATCTAAAAATTTCTCTTTTTTTCTTCTTTTATAACTGTTCTTTTTTTATTTTTGCAAAACTTCTTGGATATTTACTTGGTGTAGAGCGCTTTTTTTCAATAATTAAAATATTTCTAACAAATTCTTCTTCTCCAATTTTATATGTATAATTATAAATATAATTTATTTTGCAATTAAGTATATTAAAAGCTTTTTTTGCTTCAGATAATTCAATTTCTAATTTTTCTGATTTTAGCATTAAACAATTACCGCCCACTTTAATATATGGAGTGTCTAGTTCTAATAAAACAGAAACATTTGCCACAGCTCTAGAAACCGCGATATCATATTTTTCTCTGTATTTTATATTATTTGCTAATTCTTCAGCTCTTGCATGTATTGTTATAACATTTTTTAATTTTAAGTTCTTTATAACTTCATTTAAAAAAAGGATTCTTTTATTTAATGAATCAATCAAAGTCACTTCGATTTTTCCTTCAAAATAAATTGCTATAACTACTCCTGGTAATCCAGCCCCTGTACCAACATCTATAACTTTTTGACCATTTTTAAAATATTTTATACTCTCTAAACAATCTATAAAATGTTTCATTATAATCTCATAGTCTTCAGTTATAGTAGTAAGATTAATTTTTTCATTCCATTCTACCAACATAGATTTATACATTTCAAACTTTTCTAGCATATCTTTGTTAAGTTCTATATTTATTTTTTTTGCTTCTTCTTTTAATTTATCTTTAAAGTCTATTCTATTTTTCATATGAAAACCTTTCTATTTGCTTTGTGCTAGATATATAAGTAATACAGATATATCTGCCGGTGATACTCCTGATATTCTAGATGCCTGGCCTACAGATGCAGGCTTTTGTCTGTTTAATTTTTGTCTTGCTTCTAGACTTAATCCGGTTATTTTTTCATATTCTATATCTTCCCTTAATCTTTTTGTTTCTAACTTTTTAAATTCTGCTATTTGTTCTAATTGTAATTTTATATATCCCTCATATTTAATTTCTGTTTCTACCTCTTCAACTATTGATTTTGAAAGTGGTTTTCTACCTTTATCTATTTGCGACAAATCATTATATGATACTTCACTTCTTTTTAAAAGACTTGCTAAGCTTACACCGCCATTAATAGAAGAACTATTATATGCTTTTAAAAATGTATTTACTTCTTCAGTAGGCTTTATTTTTGTACTTTCTAATCTTTTAATTTCTTTTTCTATACATTCTCTTTTTTCCAAAAACTTTTCATATCTTTCATGTGAAATCAATCCAATTTCATATCCTTTTTGTGTAAGTCTTTTGTCTGCGTTGTCTTGTCTTAACATTAGTCTATATTCAGCTCTAGATGTCATCATTCTATATGGTTCATTAGTTCCTTTTGTAATCAAATCATCAATTAAAACCCCAATATATGCTTCTGATCTATCTAAAATTAATGGTTCTTTTTTATCTATTTTTCTTGAAGCATTTATTCCTGCTATTAATCCTTGCGCAGCAGCTTCTTCATATCCAGAACTGCCGTTTATTTGTCCAGCAAAGAATAGTCCATCTATATTTTTGTATTCTAAACTAAGTTCTAAATTTGTTGAATCTATACAGTCATATTCTATTGCGTAAGCAGGTCTCATAAGTGTGGCCTTCTCCAGCCCTTTAACACTTCTATACATCTCTATTTGGATAGATTCTGGGAGCGAAGATGACATTCCTTGTATATACATTTCATTTGTTTTAATTCCCAAGGGTTCAATGAAAAGTTGATGTCTTTTTTTATCACTAAATCTAACAACTTTATCTTCTATAGAAGGACAATATCTAGGTCCTATTCCGTGTATTTTCCCACTATATATAGGTGACTTATCTAAATTATTTCTTATTATTTCATGTGTTTTCTCATTTGTATATGTTAAATAACAATTTATTTGAGGCCTATTTAATATTTCTTCGTTTTCTAAGTTTTCAAATGATAGTGGCACAATATTTTTATCTCCACTTTGAACTTCGGTTTCTTCAAGATCTACATTGTTAATATTAACTCTTGCTGGCGTACCGGTTTTAAATCTTCTTAAATTAACTCCTATATCTAGAAGGCTTTGGGATAAGTCATTTGCAGGAAAGACCCCATCAGGGCCACTTTCATAAGATACATCTCCTATTATTACTTTTCCTTTTAAATATGTTCCTGTTGCTACAACAATACATTTTGCATATACATTTGCGCCTATTTTTGTCTTTACACCTATAACTTTTTTGCCTTTGACTAATATTTCAACAATTTCAGCTTGAAAAATATCTAAATTTTTTTCATCTTCTAATGTTTTTTTCATTTCCATGTGATACATTTTTCTATCAGCTTGTACTCTTAAAGAATGAACTGCTGGGCCTTTAGACAAATTTAGCATCTTAGATTGTATAAATGTTTTGTCTGCATTTTTAGCCATTTGTCCGCCTAGCGCATCAATTTCTCTTACAAGATGACCTTTAGAAGTTCCACCAATACTAGGGTTACATGGCATATTTGCAAGAGTATCTAAATTTATTATAAAGACAGCTGTTTTTTTTCCAAGTCTTGAAGCGGCAAGTGCTGCTTCACATCCCGCATGTCCTGCACCTATTACTACAACATCATAGTTTCCAAGTGAATATTCCATATTTCCCCTACTTTCCTAAACAAAATTTTTCAAATATTTTTTTAACAACATCTTCAGAAACTTCTAATCCTATAATGTTTCCTAAACTTTTGGCAGCATTTATTATATATATACCTATAATATCTATAGGTTGTTGATGTTTAATTTCTTTTTTCGCTTCTTCTATATATTTAAATGCTTTATTTAATAAATCTTTATGCCTTTCATTTGTGATAATTGATTCATGTTCAACATCAAAATCATTACAATTAAAGATAGCTATAATTTTATTTTTAAGATTTTCTATTCCTTTTTCTTCTTTTACAGAAATTACAATAGGTTCTTCTACTTTCATTGCTTCTAATTGTCCCACAATGGCATTAAATATCGGTTTTTTAAGTTTATCTGACTTATTTATAGCAGTTATAAATTTTATGCCTTCTTTTTTCATTTTCAAGATTGTAGCAATATCTGAGCTTTCAATATTTTCATCTGCACTTAAAAGATAAATAACTAAATCAGAATCTTCTAATTTTTTTAAGCTCTTTTCAACTCCAATTTTTTCAATTATTTCTTCTGTATTTCTAATTCCAGCTGTGTCAGACACATTTAAAACAATTGGCCCGATATTTACAGTCTCTTCAACAATATCCCTAGTTGTTCCTGGTATATCTGTAACAATAGATTTATCGCATTTTGCCAAAAAATTAAGAAGTGAAGACTTCCCAACATTTGGTTTGCCTACTAAAGCTACATCTATCCCACCTTTTATATATCTTCCTTGATCGTATGTATCAATTAATTGTTTTATTTGTTTATTACTACTATTTAATAATTCTATTACATTACTATTTTCAACTTCTTCATAGTCATATTCAGGATAATCAATGCTTACTTCTATGCTAGCTAAAAGTTCAATTAAATTTTCTCTTATTTTATTAACTTGTTTGGATAATTTTCCTTCTAATTGATTTTCAGCAATTTTAGCTTCTATTTTTGTTTTTGAATTAATTAAATTAATAGTAGCTTCTGCTTGTGTTAAGTCTAGCTTACCGTTTAAAAAAGCCCTTTTTGTAAATTCTCCTGGTTCTGCCAATCGTGCTCCATTTTTAAGTACTAACTCTAATACTTGTTTTGTTATTTGTATACCGCCATGACAATTAATTTCGCAAACATCTTCGCCTGTAAAAGACTTTGGTGCTTTAAAATATGAAACTAATGCTTTATCAACAATATTAGAACCATTTATTACATTTCCATATATAATTTTATTTGCTTCTATTTTATGCGTTGATTTAAATATACTATTTATTATATTTAAACTATCATTCCCACTTATTCTTATTATACTTATACCACTATTAGTAAGTGCTGTTGCAACTGCAGCTATAGTATTTGTTGACATAACCTATTTTCCTTTCTTTTAAAAAGCCAGCTACTGCTGACTCTTAAAATTTTGACTTTAATATTTCTTTTTTATAACAACTCTTCTTCTTGGCTCTTCACCTTGGCTCTCAGTAGTTATATTTTCCCTATTAGCTAATTCTGTATGAATTATAAGTCTTTCATACGCAGACATAGGTTCCAATTTTATTGGTTTTCTAAATTTTAAAACATTATCAGCCATTTTATTTGCAAGTCTTTTAAGATTTTCTTCTTTTTTTTGTTTATATCCGTTTATTTCTACAAATACCTTTGCATATTCTTCGTCATCTCTTTGTAAAATAGAATTTAAAACAGATTGTAAAGATTCTATGGTTTTTCCTTTATATCCTATTAAATGAGCTACTTTTTCCCCTTCTATATTTACTAAAACTTGATTATTTGTATTTTCTACTGAATATTCAATATTATCTTTTGTTATCTCAAATATAGTATTTAAAATTTCTTCAACTTTAGTTTTAGTTTTATTTGCTATTTCTTCACTTAACTTTTTATCAACTGTAAGTCTAATTTTTGCCATTTTAGCAGATAATATTCCTAAAATACCACCAGAGGAAGGTTCTTCCAAAACCTCAATTTTTACATCATCTCTTGATACTTTTAGTTCTTCTAAGCCTTTTCTTATAGCCTCTTCTGTAGTCTTACCTATTTGTTCTGTAACTTTTTTCATTTTAATCCTCCTTATTTACCAGAATCCAACGCAACCTTTTCTTTATCTTTTTGTATTATTTTATTTATAATTAATTGTTGGACAATTTGTAAAATATTACCAAACAACCAATACACGCCTAAAGCAAGAGGCATTGTATATGCAATAAATCCCGAAAACAGAGGTATCATCATATTCATTGATTTTTGCATTTCAACCTGTTCATCTGTCATATTAGAACCTTTTTGCATTATCTTTGTCTGTAACATTGAAAAAACAACTGTAAGTATTGGAATCAATAAAGAAATCGGATTTGCTTTTTTATTTTCATTTTTACTAAAAGTGTTTGAAGGTACTTCTCCTAAATTGATTCCTTTTATAACATCCATATTAATTAATTTTTTTTCTTTTGCTACAATAAGTTGGTTTTCTTTTATTTCTACATCTGAGACCTCTTCTTTTTTTAAAAGTTCTTGCGTATAAGTCTTAATTTGTTCTTGAGGTATTGGTTTTACATATGTCAAAGGATATTTAACTATATAAAACATTGCAATAATGATTGGAAATTGTAATAATACAGGTAAACATCCTCCTAATGGATTTATTTTGTTTTCACTATATATTTTACTTAACTCTTCAGCTTGTTTTTGTTTATCATTTTTATATTTTTCTCTTATCTTTTTGTCTAAAGGTGCTATTCTATTAAGCTTTTCGGTAGATTTAATTTGTATCCATGATAATGGAAAAAGTAAAATCTTAGTTAAAATAGTAAATAATAATATAGTTATAAAATAATTACTATTTACTAAATTATATATAAATCTGATTATCAATCCAAAAAAACTAGCTAATGCATTTATCATAAATTTCTCCTTTTATTTTAAATAGTCTACTCCTCCACTTGAAAATGGATTACATTTTAATATTCTTTTTATTCCAAGTATGTTACCTTTTATTATACCATATTTGTCAACTGCTTGTTTAGTATATTCTGAACATGTAGGATAGAATATACAGCGCTTTCCAAAAGATTTTGATATATATTTTTGATATATATTAATAGAAAAAACTTCTACTTTCCTTGGGGCTCTAGTAACAACTTTTAAAATCTTATTTTTCATATATTTTCATCACCTTTAAAATTCTAATTACTTCAGAATTTAACAAGTTGTAATTTAATATATTAGTAGTTGTTTCTTTTTTATATAAAAAGACTAAATTATAGCCTTTTTTAATGTTCTTTTCATTATTTTTATATACTTCTCTTGCCCATCTTTTAAGTTTATTTCTTTGAACACTATTTCCATTTTTTTTAGATACACATATTCCAAAATTATTTATTTTATTATTATTTGAATTAGTAATGTATATATTTACATATTTTCCTCTAATAAAATTTCCTTTTTTTAAAATGTATCTAAATGTTTTATTTTTTTTAATTCTAAAAGTATCTTTCATTTTTTTCACCTTATAAAAGAGTTACAAGTGGATATGAAAACATATCCACTTGTAACAGTAGTCCTAAGCACTTAATACTTTTCTTCCTTTTAATCTTCTATGTTTTAATATAGCACGACCTGAAGCAGTACTCATTCTTTTTCTAAATCCATGAACTTTTTGTCCTTGTATATTTTTTGGTTGATATGTTCTTTTCATTGTTACACCCCCTACATGCATTACATATTTACAATAAATATAAAGAAAAACTCCTTATATTTTACAATCAAAGTATCGTTATTATATACTATTTTGTTTTTATTGTCAATATTTAATAAGAAGTTTTTTATTTTAGATCTGTTTTTTAAAAATACTCTTTTATTTTTTAATTATGTTTTATAAAAAGTTTAAACAATATAGAATATCAATATAATATTTTTTTCGACATTTTTTATTAAAGTTATCCACAGGCTACTAAAAAATTATTTATAAAAATACGTATGTTTTTTTATAATAAAAAATTAAAAAAATTTTTAAATCTCTTGATTTTTTGCATATTACATGATATATTTATGGAGACAAAAAAATGTGTTACTTTTCACATGTTTCACATCCATCCACAACAATTATGTAAAATTTGTTTCTAATAGATAGTATTTTGTCGAAAAGTTATCAACAGGTGTTGACAACTTTGTGGATAACTTTAAAAAAACATGTGTTTAAGAAAGGTGGTTTTATGGGAGAAAATTTTATTTCAATTTGGTCTCAAGCCTTAGAAATACTGCAAGAGGAGATATCTCCAGTAGGTTATAAAACTTATGTTGAAGTAATGGTTCCAAGACTTGTTGATGAAAACACTTTATGCTTTTTATCTCCTTCTAATTATCACATTGATATTTGTAAAAAAAGATATTTAGATTTAATTCAAAATACGTTAACATTTATAACAAAAAAATCTTATAATATTATTTTTGAAGCAAAAGATATCATTCCTGATAGTATAGAGGATAACGAAGATAACCTAAATTCAAATAATTTTGAATCTTTAAATTCCACAAAAGAAAAAAAAGAAATTCAAAGTTGTAACAGCACTAATAATTCTTTACAAAATACAAAAGAATCTCCAGGATTAAATTCAAAATATACTTTTGAAAATTTCATAATAGGTTCAAATAATAGATTTGCTCATGCTGCAGCTATTGCTGTTTTTGAAAATCCAGGAAAAAAATATAATCCTTTATTTATTTATGGGGGAGTAGGTCTTGGTAAAACCCATTTAATGCAAGCAATTGGAAATGCAATGTATAAATCAGATTCTAATATGAAGATTATATATTGTACAGGTGAATTATTTGCAAATGAATTAGTATCTGCGATTATGACAAATAAAAATGAAGCTTTTAGAAAAAAATATAGAAATATTGATTTACTTTTAATTGATGATATTCAATTTCTTGCTGGTAAAGAAAAATGTCAAGAAGAATTTTTTCATACTTTTAATACTCTTTTTGAAAGTGGAAAACAAATTATTGTTACATCAGAAAAACCACCTAAAGAAATTAATTTATTGGAAGATAGACTAAAAACTAGATTTGAAATGGGACTTTCAGTAGACATTCAAACACCTGATTATGAAACTAGACTTGCTATTTTGAGAAAAAAAGCTGAAAAAGAAAGATATGTTATTGATGATGATATCTTAATAAAAATAGCAACAAAAGTTAAATCAAATATTCGTGAATTAGAAGGTGTTTTTAATAAATTAGTAGCTTATACATCTTTTACTAATAATTCATTAACAGATGAGATTGTAGAAAATACAATAGAATCTGTATTAGTAAAAAATACAAAAATACTTACAAGTAAATTAATAATGCAAGTTGTTTGTAAATTTTTTAATATAAAAGTAACTGATATAGTAAGTGATAAAAGATCAAATAATGTAGCTTTTCCAAGGCAAATAGCAATGTATCTTTGTAGAGAAATTGCAAATATGTCTTTTCCAAAAATAGGAAAAGATTTTGGTGGAAGAGACCATTCAACTGTTTTACATGCATATGCTAAAATTAAAGAAGAATATGAAAAAAAAGCAGAGACAAAAGATTTGATTGAAGATTTAAAAAAAGCCTTATCTGTTGCTGATTAAAACTATTTATTACAAAAATATTACATATGTTTTGCAAACTTATTTCAATAAAAATTTTATCAACAGTATAATGTGGATAAGCATGTTTATAAAGTGTGTATAACTTATTTTTATTATAATTGTCCACACCAAACAAACTTTCTGTGGATAAATAAAGCATTTTATCCACAATGTTATCCACAATACAAAACATAGTGATATTATACGTTATAATAGGTTTTCCACATAATCCACAGTATCTACTAATACTACTACTATAATTATATATATATAATACTATATAATAATACATTTCTTTTTTTGTTGAATGTGTTTATAACTTATAAAATAATTTAAAATTAGGAGGATTTAAAATGAATATAAAATGTAATTTAAAAGAATTAATAAATGGATTAAATGTTGTATCAAGAACATCTAATACTAAAACAACAATGCCAATATTAGAGGGAGTTTTATTAGAAGCATACCAAAATAAGTTAAAATTAATTTCTTATGATTTAGAAATAGGATGTGAACATACTTTATCTTGTAATATAATAAAAGAAGGTAAAATAGTTGTAGATATAAAAATGTTAAATGAAATTGTAAGAAAAATAGAAGATGAAGAAGTTGAAATTAAAGTAGAAGATAATGTCTTTATAATAAAATCAATAAATGGTATTTTTAAACTTGCTACAATGAACTATAATGAATTTCCTAAATTACCTATTTTTGATGTAGAAGCATCTATTTTATTAGGACAAAAGAATTTTAAAGAAATGATTAAAAGAACTATTTTTTCAGTAAGTAATGATGAAAATAGACCTATATATAATGGAGCATTAGTAAAAGTAGAAAATAATATTTTAACAATTGTTGCAATAGATGGTTTTAGATTAGCATTAAGAAAAAATTTAAATAAAAATAATATAAACGATTTTAAAGCAATTTTACCAGGAAGAGTATTAAGTGAACTTTTAAAATTATTATCTGATGTAGAAGAAGAAAAAATAAAAGTAGGAATAAATAAAAATCAAGCTTTATTTGAAATCGGAAATAGTATAATAATTAGTAGAATTATAGAAGGTGAATTTTTAAATTATAATAGTATAATACCAGAAAGATATGAAACAAAAGTAAAAGTAAAAACTAAAAAATTATTAGATTCATTTGAAAGAGTTGCTTTATTTGCAAAAGAAAATAAAGAAAAAGATAAAAAAGCACCAGTAAAAATGAGAATAGGAATAGATGGAATATTATTAAGTTGTGTTAGTGAAACAGGAGATGCAAAAGAGTCAATAACTGCTTTTGTAGAAGGAAAAGATTTAGAAATAGGATTTAATCCAAGATATTTTATAGAAGCATTAAAAGCAATTGATGATAATGAAATATGTATAGAAATGACTACAAATATATCTCCAGTATTAATTAAACCAATTTCTTCAAATGATTTTATTTATGTAGTATTACCAATTAAATTAAGACAAGAATAAAAAAGATAGACTGTAAGTACAGTCTATCAATTTTGTTAATTATTTTTATTTTTTGATAAAATAATTTCCAAAAAAATAATTAAAAATAGTGGAATATTCAACAAAATATATCCAATTAGAATTTTATATCCCCAATGAAAAGGTAAATATTTAGCCATAAAATATA
>JAVXAF010000018.1:0-19421 GCA_036660635.1 Clostridia bacterium
ACAGTTATTATAATTATATGAAGGCTTGTTGGATTATCATTGCAAAAGATATATAATCTTATTTGATAGTCTTCAAAGTTAGTATTTTTAATATTTATTTTAGTTGTTATTATATTTTATTTTTTTATTAAATTATTTAAAAAAATCAAGATAAAATAAATATAATATTCATAAAAAAATTAAAATCCTATGTAATTTATATTATATAGGATTTTAAAATATGTATATTATTAGTTTAGGCTTTTGCTTTTATTTTTGAATTGTTTGTCATAGTGTATATAACTTTTCCAAATATTATTTCTGAAAACTTTTTTTTCATTTCAATTATAATAAGTGGCATTAGAGAAATTGTAATAGTATATAACCATTGTATATTTGTAAGTACTACAACATTAAATATTTTTGCAATTGAAGGTATTACAACAACTAAAGTTTGAAGTAAAATACCAGCAATTAAGGCAAAAGTTAAATATTTGTTTGAAAATATTCCAATTTCAAATATAGAAGAGTCACTTCTAATATTAAAACTATGTATAAGTTCACAAAATCCTAAAGTTAAAAACGCCATTGTTCTTGCAACTTCTAAGTTGAATAATGTATTTGCTAAATTAAAGCTAAATAATGTAAGAATACCAATCATAATTCCTTCAAATATGATTTTTTTCCATAGTCCATTTGAAAATAAACCTTTTTTAGAATATGTAGGCTTTTTATACATTATATATTTATCTGTTTTTTCCATTCCAAGTGCTATAGCAGGAAGAGAATCAGTTACTAAGTTTATCCAAAGTAAATGTATAGCTAAAAGTGGAGTGTCAAGTCCTAGTAAAAGACCAAGAAATATTGTAACAATTTCACCTATATTTGTTGAAAGTAAAAAATGAACGGCTTTTTTAATATTATCATATATATGTCTGCCTTCTTTTACTGCATCTACAATTGTTACAAAATTATCATCAGTAAGTACAATATCTGATGCATTTTTTGCTACGTCAGTTCCATTTTGCCCCATTGATATTCCAATATCAGCACATTTTAGCGCTGGCGCATCATTTACGCCATCTCCTGTCATTGCTACTACGGCTCCTGTTTTTTGAAAAGCTTTTACAATTTTCACTTTATGTTCAGGTGAAACTCTAGCAAATACTGAATAGTTTAAAATATCTTTATCAAATTTTTTATCACTTATTTTATCAATTTCATTTCCTGTTATTGCAAGATCATTACTAGTGAAAATGCCAAGTTCTTTTGCAATAGATTTTGCTGTTAGTATATGATCTCCTGTGATCATTGCAACTTTAATACCTGCCTTTTTACAAGTTAGAATGGCGTCTTTGACTCCTTTTCTAGGTGGATCAATTAATCCAATTAAAGAGACAAATATCAAGTTTTTTTCAATAGTATTAGTATTAATACTATCAGGAAGAAATTTTGTATCATTATATGCTAAGCCAAGTACTCTTAAAGCATTGCTTGCCATATTTTCATTATTATTTATTATAGTTTCAATGTCTTTTTTGGTAAGATCGCATATTTTTCCATCTTTTAATATTTTATCACATTTTGTAATTAACACATCAGGTGCACCTTTTGTTATATATCTAAAATATCCGTTTTCTAGTTTATGAATAGTTGTCATCATTTTTCTAGAAGATTCAAAAGGAATTTCATTTATTCTTTTTTTTCTGCTTTCTAATGTATTTTTAAATATATTATTATTTAATGCAAGTTCTACTAGAGCATTTTCAGTAGGTTCTCCAACTACTGAGAACTTTTTGCCATCTTTTTGCAAATAACTGTCATTACACATACATGCAAGTTCACATGTAAGATTATACGTAGAGCTTGAAGATAAAAGAGGAGTTGATGAGTAGTCTAATACTTTTACAACTTTCATTTTATTTTCTGTTAAAGTTCCGGTTTTGTCTGAACATATTATAGAACTATTACCAAGAGTTTCAACAGCTGGTAGTTTTCTAATAATTGCATTTTTTTTAGCCATTTTTGTTACACCAATAGAAAGCAAAATAGTAACAATTGCTGGAAGTCCTTCTGGGATTGCTGCTACGCCAAGACCAACTGAAGTCATAAACATATTAAGAAAAGAATTCTTTTTAAATATTCCTATAATAAAAATTAATATACATATTATTAAACAAGCAATACCTAATTTTTTACCAACATCAGCAAGTTTTTTTTGTAATGGAGTTTCTTTTTCTTCGTCTGTTATTATCATTTTAGCGATTTTGCCAACTTTTGTATTCATTCCAATATCTGTAACTATTGCACATGAGTGTCCTGACGTTACAATTGTTGTTGCAAAAGCCATATTAAAAGTATCTCCAATAGGTATTTTTGGTGTAAGCAGTAATTTTGCGTTTTTTTGTGTAGGAACTGTTTCTCCAGTTAAACTAGATTCTTCCACTTTAAAATTATAAGTGTCTATTAATCTACAATCGGCTGATATTAAATTGCCACTTTCAAGATAAATTATATCTCCGGGGACTAGTTCACTGCTGGGTATTATCATTATTTTAGAATCTCTTTTTACCTTTGAGGTAGGTGAAGAAAGCTTTTTTAATGCTTCTAATGACTTTTCAGCTTTTCTTTCCTGTATTAATCCTATTATTGCATTAAAAATAACAATGGCAACAATGATAAAAGAATCAATATAATCATTAGTTTTTTCTATATATGATATTATAGCAGATATTCCAGCAGCAAAAAGTAAAACAATAATCATAAAATCTTTAAATTGATTAAAAAATTTTAAAATGATAGATTTTTTCTTTACTTCATCTAGTTTATTAATTCCATATTCTTTACGTCTTTTTAAAATTTCACGATTTGACAGCCCTTTTAATATATTAGTATTTAATTTTTTTTCTACTTGATAAGTAGATAGTGTATGCCACATATTATCACTCCTTTGTACAAGTTATATATTAATGTATATGACATGTAAAAAGAAATATTACTAAAAAAAAACTAGCACATTAGTGCTAGTTTTTTAAAATATTTTTATTTTTTTATTTTTGATTGGTATAAACAAATTATAGCTGGTGCTAAATCTGACTCATAGAGATTAGTCGGAATTTTTTTATAATTTTTTTGATGCCAAACAAGTTCTACGGCTTTTACTTTTTCAAAGTTAATAAATTCATATGGCAGTTGCATAATGATTTCTTGCAATGTTGGCAAGAAAAGATTATTCGTTAGATGTATTAAAATTGGTATAAAAGCTATTTCTTTAAAAGATGATTTGTCTATTTCATCTTCAAGTAAACTATCCGCATCATACTGATAGCCAGGATTAGACAATTCTTCCTGAGTAAATTTTCTCAAAATATGATACTCATTAGAATTTCCAATTATAACATTAAAGCGATAATTGAGCAATCTTTTTAAGATATCTGGATCGATTTCCTTTACTTTTTTAGATGTGAATTGCTTGATTGGATCATATCTTTCAATTATTTTACTTAATGAAAGATCTAAGCCATTTTGATAATTTTTTACTAAATCTTTGATAATATTTGCATCATCAAAGAAAAGTTCAAAATTATTCCTGTCATTGCTATTTGGCAGTAATACATGTGCTGTTGTCATTTTAAAAACTCCTTTATTTTTAATACTTGTAACCTTACACCAAGGTTACATAAAAACAACTTACATAAATATTATACCACAAAGTCATATTTATGTCAAATAAATTATACTTAATATATGATACAATAATATTTTCATCACTATAATATATATTTTTTTATTTTTTTTACTTGAAAAAAAAGTTATTATATAATATAATAAAATAATTAAGGAGATTAAAATGAAAATACAAGGAAAAGTTGCTACAATAATATTTAAAAGTGATAAAACGCCATGGACGGTTATACTTTTTAAGATAGAAAATGAATATATAACAGCTGTTGGAGACACTGAGGATATAGAAGTTGAAGAAGAATTAGAACTAGATGGAGAAAAAGTTAGTCATAAGGTATATGGTGAACAGTTTAAATTTACTACATATAGAAAAATATTACCTAGATCTAATTTTGCTCTTATTACGTACATTTCAGACAATATTAAAGGAATTGGCAAAAAAACAGCTTCTAATATTGTAAATCAATTTTCTGATAAAACTGTTGAGACAATAAGATATACACCTGAAAAATTAGATGGAATTAAAGGCCTAAATCAATCTAAAATTAAAGATTTGAATATTTTTTTTAATGAACAATGGGACAAATGGAATATTATAGAATATTTAGCACAATATGGAATTTCAGTAGTCGTGGCCAGTAAAATATATCAAATTTTAGGGTCGCAAACAATTGATATAGTAAATGAAAATCCATATAGTTTGATTGGATTTGTTAAGAATATAGATTTTAGTATTGCAGATGAAATTGGAATGAAAATGGGTATTGCTCTTGATAATGATGATAGAATAGATACTGGCGTTATATATTCTTTAAATAAAGTTACAGAGTTTGGACATACATGTATTGAATATGATTTAATTTTAGATCAAGCATCTCAAATGCTTAATGTTTCACAAAAAAGTATAGAAGATGCTTTAATTAGATTAAGATTTGATGAAAAGATATTTATGCAAGAAATAGATGAAAAAGATGTTATTTTTCAAAGAAGCTATTTTCTAGCAGAGGAAAATATTGCAAAACATGTTATAGCACATTCTAATAAGCCTAGATTAATTAAAGATTATTCTAAAGAAATAAAGCAAATAAGTAGTAAAAATAACATATTGCTCTCAGATGAGCAATATGATGCAATTTCAACTTGTTTAACAAGTCATATATCAATAATTACAGGAGGACCTGGAACAGGTAAAACAACTACTATTAAGTGTATTATTGATATTTTAGAAGAGATGGGAAAAAAATATGTTTTGTGCGCGCCAACTGGTAGAGCAGCAAAAAGAATAACTGAAACTACAGGAAAAGAAGCAAAGACACTTCACAGACTTTTAGAAATTACAAAGTTAGATGATAATAACATAGATTTAATTTTAGAATATCAAGTAAAGCCAGTAGAAGCTGATGTTATAATAATTGATGAGGCATCTATGATAGATACATTAATGATGAATAATTTACTTAAGGCAATAAATATTAATACTCAAATAATTATGGTAGGCGATGTAAATCAACTTCCTTCTGTAGGCCCTGGAAGAGTGCTAAAAGATATTATTGATTCTAATCTTGTAAGTACAGTATATCTGAAAACTATATATAGACAAAGCGCAATGAGTGATATAATATTAAATGCTCATAGAGTAAATAATGGAGAGTATTTGAAATTTAAAAATAAAGATACAGATTTGTTTTTTGTCAAAACAGATAGCGTTGAAAATACAATTTCAGAAATTTCATCTCTTGTTTCATATAGATTAGAATCATTTGCAAAACTTGATATAAAAAAAGACATGCAAGTATTAACTCCTATGAAAAAAACAGAACTTGGATCTGTTCAATTAAATGGTAAGTTACAAGAATTACTAAACCCTGCAAAAAGTGATAAAAAAGAAAAGGAATTTTTAGGCAAAACTTTTAGAGAGGGTGACAAAGTAATGCAAATAATAAATAATTACGATAAAAAATTTGCTATTGGTGGAGAATTTTTTGAAGGAATATATAATGGGGATATTGGATATATATCTTCAATTAATAACAAAGAAAAAAAATTATATATTGAGTTTGATGATGCAAAGTTAGTAGAATATGATTTTGATGAGTTAGATCAAATTGAACATGCATATGCAGTAACAATTCACAAATCTCAAGGAAGTGAATTTAATTATGTTATTTTACCTTTATATATTGGATATCCAAAGTTATTTACAAGAAATTTACTATATACTGCCATGACAAGAGCAAAAAAAATGCTCATAATAGTAGGAAGTAAAAATGTTTTAAATTATATGGTTGATAATATAGATTCAAGAAATAGAAATACAGGTCTTAAAGAAAAAATTATTAATAGTATTATATAATTTTTAAAAATTTGCGAAAAAAGAAGAAATATGATAGAATGTATTAAAATTAATCGAGGTGAAACTATGGAAGAATTAATTGAGTGTATATGTGATTATGTTAGAAAGCCATATACGGATTACGCTGTAATGATAAATGGAGAATGGGGTAGTGGAAAAACATATTTTTGGAATAACAAACTAAGAAGTAGATTAGAGTCGATAAAAATAAATGGCAAAAATTATAAAACAATATATATGTCACTTTATGGAATAAACTCATTAGAAGAAATAAGTAAAAAAATATTTATAGAAACTAATCCTATGATAAGTAAAACACTTAAAAAGTTTGTGGACAATAGAGAGGGAAATTTAATACCAGAATATGTAAAAACTGGTTTAGATATGGCAAATTTATTTGGATCTACAACATTTAGTACAGATAGAGTCGATTTTTCAAAAATGTTTTCGGTTGAAGATAAAATATTATGTTTTGATGACTTAGAAAGAGCAAATGTTGATGTTATTGATATACTCGGATATATTAATAATTTTGTTGAACATGATGGAATAAAAACAATTTTAATTTGTAATGAAAAAGAACTTGCTACAAAGTTTAAAAATAATAATCATGAACTTAAAACTTTAATCGCAACATATATTTTAGATAAAGAAGGACAAATAGAAAAAAAAGATAAAAAACAGTTCTTTCAAGATAAAGATGAACAAAAAATACAAAGAGAAAAACCTCTTGCTTCTTTGATTGATGAAAAAGTTGCAGATATTTTTGATAAAGCAAATGCTTATGAAAGAATTAAAGAAAAATTAATTGGCGAAACATTTGAATACGTACCTGAATATGCGTATATTTTAAGTGGAATGATAATGAAATATGCATATAATGAGGATCTTTCAGATTTTTACAAAAGAAATACTTCCGTTATTATATCTGCTTTTAAAAAATCTGATACAAGGAATTTAAGAATTTTAAAACATGCATTAAATGATTTTGAAAAAATATTTGATGAAGTAAATAAAAATTTTACAAATGTTAATCCACAAATTTTAAAAACAATGCTTACATTTACAATTGCAGTATCTTTTGAAATCAAATCCGGAAATATTAGTAAAGAAAAGTTAAGATCTATTAAAAGTAATGAAGAATATAATTCTGTTATATTTACATCAAAAATATTAAATGACAACAATCAATTTTATTTAAGAGAATTTGATAATAAATATTTTTTAAATAATTTTTCAAAATTCAAATTTTTTAAATTTATAGAAATATACGTTAGAACTAGATTTTTTGACAAGAAAATATTTATGGAAAATATGGAAGTGGCAACAAATATAATTGAAAGCAATAAAAAATTTCAAAATAAAGGATATGAAAAATTAATAGAGGGTGAGTACTGGAAACTCTCAGATATAGATTTTGAAATATTATGGAAACAAGTTTTAGAAGAAATTAAATTTGGAAAAGTAGATTTTAATGAATATGTTAAGTTATTTGCAGTATATAAATATTTAATTACATCTGGTTTGATTGAATATCCAATTTCAGATTTAAGACAATCTTTTATTCTTGGTATGCAAATATCAGCATCTGAGGCAATTAAACAATCTATAGATTTTTCTAAAGAGGACACTGATATTGATTATGAAACAGAAGATAAGGATATAGAAGAAATAAAAAAAGAATATATAAGTATTAAACAAAAAGCAATTCAAGAAATAGCTTCATATAAAGCAATAGATTTGTTTAAAAATCTTCCTAATAATATTCCTGAGTTTTATAAACAAATAATGGGACCATATAAAGACTTACCAATATTTTCTAGATACGATATGGAAGATTTGTACTCTAAACTAGAACTTACTCCAAATTATGACTTATATAATATTATTGATATGATTAATGTTAGATATAAACAAAATAAAGAATTGATAGAATTGGATATTAAAAATTTAAAAAAATTATGCGATATTATTAGAAAAAATAAACCTAGTGTAAAAAAGACTATAAAACAAGCTTTACTTGAAAATTTATCTTCTACAATTGAAAAATTAGATGTATAGTTGTATAATGAGTGTATAGAAACGTTTAACGTTACTATACACTCATTATACGTTTTAAACTTAATACAATTTTAAGTATAAAAGAAATTAGATGAGAAATAATATTAATAAATTACATTAGGAGGTAAAAATGAAAGCTACAGGAATTGTGAGAAAAATTGATGATCTAGGTAGAGTGGTTATTCCAAAAGAAATCAGGAAAAATTTAAAAATAAGAGTTGGTGATCCATTAGAAATTTTTATTGAAGAAAATGGTCAGATTATTTTACAAAAATATGCTCCTATGGGAGATATGCTAGATATTGTAACAAAATATGCAAAATCTCTTTATGATACTTCAGGCTTTGATGTTTGTATTACTGATAAAGAAACTGTAATTGCAGCTAATGGTCCAAATAAACCAGAATATTTTGCAAGAGAAATAAGTGAACATGTTTTAAAAGTAATGAACGATAGAGCCATTTGGTCTACTAACCAAGATAGCCCGAAAAATTTAACTGTTAATGATGATCTGAAAAGTTATTATGCACAAGTAATTGCACCAATTATTTGTGAGGGTGAAGCAATTGGAGTTGTTATACTTTTTTCCACAAAAAGTGATAAAAAAATAACCGATAGTGAATGTAAATTAGTAAAATCAGCTGCAGTGTTTTTAGCAACACAATTAGAAGTTTAATCGCAAAATATTTTTTAAAATGTAATTACCATTATATTTATATATAATGGTAAGTTTTTTTATTAAAAAAGTATTTTAAAATGCTTATTAAAGTTATTTAATTGACAATAAATGATTTATATAATATACTTAATATATGTAAAATTAATCATTTTTTTATGATTAATAGTCGGGAAAAATATGTAAAGAGAGGATTAATAAATATATGAAAATTATAAATTCAAAATCTTCGAAAAAAACTCTAATACATGGTATTAGTTTAATAGTTTTAGTTATAACAATAATAATTATTATTATACTGGCAGGGTCAATAATTGTTACTATAACTAAAAACAATTCGATAAGTTCTGCAAATGAAGCTATATTTAAAAGTGATATAAAAGAATATAGTTCAGCATTAAATATGTATGTTTCAAATAAATATATGGAGACCTTAGGCGACTTTAAAATAGACAAATTTAATAAATTTTTATATAATGGGACAGGTGACATTACTGGAACTATAAAAGAAGTATTGCCTGATATGAAAAATAAATATGCAAGCAAATTTCAAATTGAAAAAGGAAAACTATTATATGTTGGAACAGATTCAAAAGAAGCCAAATGGCTTATTGAAATAGGGATAAAAGTTAGAATGTTAATAATAGATGAAAATTGGGTAATAACTGGAGTAAGAGATTTTGCTTATTTGTATGGAACATTAATAATTCCAGAGGAAGTAACTGCAATATCACCGGGAGCCTTCTTTAAAAATATTGGTTTGGAAAGTATAGATTTTTCTCAAAATGATAAAATTACTATAATACCAGATAGCGCCTTTGTAGGATGTCATAACTTAAAAAGTATAAAATTTTCTGATAAAATTGAAACAATAGGTATTGCGGCGTTTACTGGATGTGTAAGCTTAGAAAGTGTAGTTATTCCAGATAGCGTTAAAAAAATAGGAAGAGAAGCATTTTTAAATTGTGTTTCTTTGTCTAATGTAAAACTTTCTAAAAATCCTGAATTTAAAGTTATAGATAGTTTGGTATTTAGTAGTACTAGTCTCAAAACTATAACTTTTCCAGATAATATAACTTTTATATCATATAATTCAATTTCATCTAATAAATTAACTGAAATTTATATACCTAAAAATATTATTAGTATAGGTAGTTTTGGATCTTGTCCAAAACTAAAAGAGATAAAGGTAGATAGTAAAAATACCAAATATGCATCAAATGATGGATTGTTATATAGTAAAGACTTTTCAGATTTAATTAAATGTCCTGATGCTAAAACAAGTATAAAACTTAATAGTAAATTAAAAAATATATTACCAAATTCATTTTCAGGATGTAATGAATTAACGAGTATAGAAATACCTGCAAGCGTAACAAATATAACAAGACCAGATTTTACTATGTGTAAGAAATTAACAAATTTAATTGTTGATCCTACTAATTTAAACTTTACTGTAATAGATGGTATATTATATACAAAAGATAAAACAAGACTTATTTCAGCACTTGATATAAATGAAAATATCACACTACCTAAAGAAGTTGAAAAAATAGATGGTAATGCCTTTTATAATAGCTCAAAACTATTAAGGATAGATATGAGTCAATCTAATGTAAAAGTAATAAATACATATACTTTTGGAAATTGTAATAATTTATCTGAAGCTATTTTGCCTAATGTATTAGAAAGTATTTACAGTCAGGCTTTTACGTACACTAGCTTAACTAATATAACTATACCAAATTCTGTTAAAAATATAAATTGGATTGCGTTTTACATAAATTTATTTTTGGATACTGTAAAAATACCAGCTAGCGTAACTAATGTATCACAACCTTTTGGAAACTGTCCAAAACTTAATAATATTATAATTGACACAGATAATCCTGCGTATACCTCTTTAAATGGAGTTATATATAATAAAAATATGACAGAACTTGTATGTATGCCAAACAATAAAACCGAATTTATAGTGCCAAATTCAGTTAAAGTGCTAAAATATGGATGCTGTTCATATACTCATGATCTTAGTACAATATTACTTCCTCAATCCCTAACTACTATTGAAGCTGCTGCATTTTACTACTCTACTAAAATTGAAAATATAACAATACCATCTAGTGTAGTAAACATTAATAATGATGTGTTTGGGCAATGTCAAGCATTAAAGCAAATAAATGTAGAAAAAGAAAAAAATTCTATTTTAGGAATGCCTTGGGGTGCACCTTATGGAGTAAATACAGTTAAATGGAAGGTATAAAAAAATAGTATATACATTACTTTTTTACTCTATATCTTTAATCTTTTAAAAAATACTTGCTAAATTTTAAAATTTAAGGTATAATTTAATTAGTATATAATAGTAGTGTTATATAAAAATAATATATTAAATATATACAAAAATAAATTTAATTTGATAGAACTTATTGTCTAAAAAAATTATATAAATTTTGGACCTTGAAAATTGAATATAGAAGGAGGATTAGAGATGTTATATACATTAATATTCTCTGTTCTTGCGTTTACGATGGGATCAGCTGTTTTTTTTGCTGTAGGAGTACAGTATAGAAAAAGAGTTGCAGAATCAACAGTGATTTCGGCTGAAAAGCAGGCAGAGAAAATAATCGAAGATGGTAAAAAAGACGCAGACAGAATGAAAAAAGATGCTATTTTACAAGCTAAAGATGAGATGCTTAAGCAAAAAGATGAATTTGAAAAAGAAGCAAAAATAAGAAAAAGAGAGTTACAAGATATTGAAAATAGAGTTAATCAAAGACAAGATTTAGTTGATAAAAGAGCAGCACTAATTGAAGAAAAAGAAAATACCATTATAAGAAAAAATGATGATCTTATTAAAAAAGAGGCAGATTTAAATAATGCTAAACAAAGAGAGTTAGAAGAACTTAGTAAAATATCTAAAATGTCTATAGATGAGGCAAAACTAGCTTTAATGGATAGACTAAAAGATGAAATGAGAATGGAAATGGCAACATTTATAAGAGAAGAACAAGAAAAAGCAAAAGAAGAAGTAGATAAAAAAGCAAAAGAAATTCTTGTTCAATCAATTCAAAAATGTGCTACTGATCATACTTCTGAGGCTACTGTGACAACCGTTGCTCTTCCAAATGATGATTTAAAAGGAAGAATAATTGGTAGAGAAGGAAGAAATATTAAAACTATCGAAACTTTAACAGGTATTGATTTAATTATTGATGATACACCAGATGTTATTGTTTTATCTAGTTTTGATCCTATAAGAAGAGAAGTAGCAAGAATTGCTATTGAAAGACTTATAGCTGACGGAAGAATTCATCCAGGCAAAATAGAAGAAATGATTGAAAAAGCTAAAATAGAGGTAGAAAACACAATTAAAGAAGAGGGTGAGAGAGCTTTATTTGAAACTGGTGTTATAAATGTTCATCCAGATTTAATTAAATTACTTGGAAAATTGAAATTTAGAACAAGTTATGGACAAAATGTTTTAAATCATTCAATTGAAGTTTCTAATTTAGCTGGTACTTTAGCAATTGAACTTGGGCTTGATCCAACAGTTGCAAAACGTGCTGGATTATTTCATGATATTGGAAAATCATTTGATCATGATGTTGAAGGAACACATGTAAGTCTAGGTATTGATCTTCTAAAAAAATATAAAGAAAAAGATGAAATTATATTTGGTATGGAAGCTCACCATGGTGATACAGATCCTAAGACAATTGAAGCTGTTTTAGTTCAAGCAGCAGATATTGTTTCAGCTTCGCGTCCTGGTGCTAGAAAAGAAACAGTTAGTACATATATAAAACGTCTTCAAAAACTTGAGGAAATATGTGATAACCATAAAGGTGTTGATAAATCTTATGCAATACAAGCTGGTAGAGAAGTAAGAATTATTGTAAAACCTGATCAAGTAGATGATGCTACAATGGTGGTTATGGCAAGAGAATTAGCTAAACAAATTGAAGATGAAATGATATATCCTGGTCAAATTAAAGTAAACTTAATTAGAGAGACTAGAGCTATTGAACTTGCAAAATAATAAAAAGACATATGGTTTTTAAACGACCATATGTCTTTTTTAGTATTTAATTGACATAAAATATAAAGTATGGTATAATCGTATTGCAAATTTAATTAATCTAATTAATAATTTAAAAGGAGTTGAGATGATTTTTGTATAATGTAGAAAAAGTATACTAAATTTGGGTTTCATATTTAAGCAAAATATTAATAAACAGAAGGAGTAGTCTATATGAAAAAATCTAAAAAAATCAGTGTAATTGCTACGTCTTGTAAGGTGTTTTTCACATTTGCGCTAATATCAACTATTATTATAACGTATTTAGGAGTCTATGCATATAAGGACAGATCACAGGTATATGAATTATTTGTACAGATGCCTACAGATTTAACTGAAAAACAGTTTATTGAAAGTTTCACTGAAGATGGACTTTTAGTTAAAGTTGTAAATGGAGAATATAAAGTTAGTAATGGATTAAATTTTAAGTTAAATGATGATGCAAAATTTATTTTAATTTCTTCAAATACAAGTGTTAAATTTGATGAAATGCAAAATTATCTCTCAAATAATAAACTAACTAGTTCAAAATATTACAAAGACGAAGATGGAAATAAAATTGCTGAGAAAAAAAGAGGACTTTTAAAAGTAGTAGAAAAAAATGATAAGGTTATAAAATATATGGATTTTACAAAAATGCAGGCTAAAATTTTTGTAGCTGCTGGTGGTTCAATGATAGCAAATAGTATGGCTTTTTTTATTTTCTTGTTTATATCTTCATCTACAAAATATTTAGAAAAGAAAAATAAAACAAAAATTAACAAAAATGAAAATCTAGAGTAAAAAAATAAGTACAGGTAATAAAAATTACCTGTACTTATTTTTATAATTATTTACTTGCAAAAATTATGACTTTAGTATATAATATATAATTGTTAGTAAAGATTGGAGATTTTAAAATGAAATTTTTAATAGTAGGTGATGTGGTAGGAAAAACCGGGATAGATAGACTTCGTGAAGAAATATCTGAGATAATAAAACAAAAGTCTATTGATTTTTGTATAGTAAATGGTGAAAACTCAGCCAATGGTAAAGGATTAAGAATTAAAGAATATAATGAAATTATGGACATTGGAATTGATGCTATAACTATGGGAAATCATATATATTATAGGAAAGAAATGGCAGAAGAATATATTAAATTACCTAGACTTTTAATACCAGCTAATGTGACTAATTTGAATGGAAATAAAAATATTATTGTAGAAAAAAATGGTGTAAAAGTTGGGGTTGTAAACTTAATAGGTAATACTAATATGGGAGAAATTTTTGAACAGAATACGCGTGATTGTTTTAAAGTTATAGTTGAAGAAATTGCAAAGTTAAAATCTCAAAATGTTGATTATATATTTGTAGATTTTCATGCTGAGGTAACTGCAGAAAAAGTAGCGATGGGATATTTTTTATCTGATAAAGTAACTTGTATGTTTGGAACTCATACTCATATTCAAACATCTGATGAAAAAATTATTGGAAATGGTATGGCATATATAACAGATCTTGGTATGACTGGACCTATGGATAGTGTACTTGGTTTGAAAAAAGAAATAGCATTAAAAAGATTTACAACGGGAGCATATGCAAAATATGAATGTTCAAAAAATAGATCACAATTTAATGCTATGATTATAGAAACAGATGATAAAACTAAAAAAGTTGTAAGACTTGAAAGAATTTGCAAATATTAATAACAACTTTAACACTCGTATAATACTATATAAGAAGAAACTCCTAAGAGGTATTATATGAGAAATTTTTTTAATGGAATAAAAAAATTATATGTTGATGCAAAAAATATTAAAGAAAAAGATCCGGCTGCAATTAATATAATATCAGTTATGATATTATATCCTGGATTTCATGCAATATTAAATCATAGAATAGCGCATTTTTTTCATGTTAATAATTTTGTATTTTTAGCTAGATTATTATCACAAATATCTAGACATTTTACAGGTATAGAAATACATCCTGGTGCTGTAATAGGTGATAGACTTTTTATTGATCATGGTATTGGTATTGTAATTGGAGAAACTGCAATAATAGGTGACGATTGTACAATATATCATCAAGTAACTTTAGGTGGAACAGGAAAAGAAAGCATAAAAAGGCATCCAACATTGAAAAATAATGTTTTAGTAGGTGCAGGAAGCAAAGTATTAGGAAATATAACTATTGGAAATAATGTTAAAATAGGTGCTAATAGTGTAGTTTTAAAAGATGTTGATGATAATACAACTGTTGTTGGAATCCCAGCTAATAAAACTAAAAGTACTTGACTTTTAAAGAGTAAAGTAGTATAATTGATTACATAATAGAATTTACTTGCAAATAAATATTTTGGAGGTAGTGTAAAATGCGACTATACGAAATTTACTTATTAAATCTACAAAGGAAGTTTGTAAAAGGATACATTGAGTATAATAAAGAAAAAGGGAAAAACTCATTAAGAATTTGTTTTCCAGCTGATGTTACTGATAAAGCAAATTTACTTTTTTTTCTTAATACACTGTTAACTTCAAAAGAAGCAGATGATTTTATGTATAATGAGGAAAGAGCTTATTTTTTAAGAAATAAAATTGTATCATATTTTGTAGATCCACTTGAAGTGCCTGGAAGTTATTGCCATACAATGAAGTATAAAAATGGCGAAGAAATAAAAACAAATGTATCTTTATTTGAAAAGATAGAGATAAATAAAAAAGGACAAATTGATATATTACTTGATCCAATTGTTCTTTATGAAGTATATAAAGATTCTATTTGTACATTAGATAAAACAAATACAGTATGCTGCATAAAACTTCAAGAAACAGAAGAAGCTTTTAATAATATGAAAAAACAGTATGAAAAAGCATATTGTTAGCTAAAAAAAGAAGAACAAATTGTTCTTCTTTTTTTAATTTTGTATATTATTTGTTATTTGAGATAAACAATTCATACAAATATTTTTTCCTTTAAATATTGTAATATTGTCAACTTTTTCACAAAAAACACAAGAGGGGTGATATTTTTTTAAAATTATAGATTCGCCACTTACATAAATTTCAACATTATCTCTAATTTCAATGCCTAAATTTTTTCTAAGTTCAGATGGAAGAACTATTCTTCCAAGTTCATCAACTTTTCTTACAATTCCGGTTGATTTCATCATATCACCTCCAATTTAATGATGATAAGTTTCATTGTTATTTATTTTAAATACTCTAAATAATTGTTCTAATAAAAAAAGTCTAATTAACTGATGTGGAAATGTAAGTTTTGAAAAAGAAATTTTTTCATGTTCTAATTTTTTTACTATTGAACCAATACCTAGAGTTCCTCCAATTACAAAAATAATTGTAGAAGATTTATATGTACAAATATCATTTATTTTTTTTGCTAAATCTTCAGAAGAATATTGTATAGAGTCAATATCTAATAAAAAAATATGACATTTACCAATTTTAGATATTTTATCACATATTTTTGATCCTTCGGTATTTAGTATTAAGTTTTTTTCTATTTCAGAATAATTAAGTGGTACTTTTTCATCATCAATTTCTACAATTTCAATTTTACAGTATTTAGAAAGCCTTTTTAAATATTCATCAATTAAATTTTTTAATGAATTTTCTTTTACTTTTCCTACACAAAGAACTTTAATATTTAACATATTTCAATTACCTCATTAGATAAAGATTTACTAGCAAAAGATATATTTAATGTATTAAAATCAATATCATTTTCTTGAAGAGTACATTTAATTATATCTCTAGCTAAATCTAGAGTATTATTATTTTCACTTATATGAGCAAGTAAAAAATTTGCTTGTCCGTCTTTAACAAGACGTAAAATTGTATTAGCAGCCTCATTATTAGATAAATGACCAAGATCACTTTTAATTCTTCTTTTAAGATAATATGGATATTTTCCAAAATCTAACATTGTTTCATCATAGTTTGCTTCTAATATAACTAAGTTAGAAGATTTTAAATTTTCAAACACTTCATTTGAAACAACACCTAAGTCAGTGGCGTAGGTTATAGAATTATCTTCGTTAAATATTTTATATCCACAAGGCATAATAGCATCATGATTAGTTTCAAAAGGTATTATATCTAAATCTTTAATTTGTATTTTTTCATTATAATTAACTTTTATAATATTTGCAGAAATATTTTTTTCAGAAAGCATTTCATTTAAAAAGTCAGCTGTTTTCCCACATGCATATACTGGTATATCTGTTTTTCTACATAGAAGAGAAAGACCTTTTATATGATCAATATGCTCGTGTGTTATAAATAAAGCATCAATATCATTAAAAGATTTTTCAATCAATTTTAGACCATCGTTAGCTGCCTTAAAAGTTACACCTATATCAATTAATATATTAGCTTTTGCACTTTCAAGATGAAACATATTACCAGAGCTTGAACTATAAAGTGGATGGAAATTAAGCATTTAAATCACCTTTTAAATCATTTATATATTTAATTTTAGCACCTAAAGAAGTAAATTTTTGAATTATATTTTCATATCCTCTAAGTATATGATAAATATCGTATACATCTGTTTTACCCTCAGCAACTAATCCTGCTATTATCATTGCAGCGCCAGCTCTTAGATCATGGCAATGTACCGGTGCACTATATAATTTATTAACACCCCTTATTATTGCAGTAGTTCCATGAGCTGATATATCTGCGCCCATTTTTGTAAGTTCATCAGTATATTGAAATCTAGATTCCCAAATGTTTTCTACAATTATACCAGTGCCATCACAAATAGATAGTAAAATACAAGTTTGAGGTTGCATATCTGTTGGAAAACCAGGATATGGACTAGTTTTTATACTAAAAGCATTTGGAATTGTATCCATTTTAACACGAATGCTTGATTCATATTCTTCAACAGTTGCACCTGCTTCAAGTAGTTTTGCAGTTATAGGTTCCATATGTTTAGGAATGCAATTTTTAACTAAAACGTCACCTTTTGTTGCAGCAGCAGCCATCATAAAAGTACCAGCTTCAATTTGATCTGGTATTATTGAATAACTTGAAAAGGGTACTAAAGTATCAACACCAGTTATCTTAATTGTATCAGTACCGGCACCTTTAATTTTTGCGCCCATTGAATTTAGAAAATTGGCAAGATCAACAATATGGGGTTCTTTAGCTACGTTTTCAATAACAGTAGTTCCATCTGCTAAGGTTGCAGCAAGGATAGCATTCATTGTAGCACCAACACTAACTACATCTAAAAATATAGGTGCTCCTTTTAATTTTGAAGATTTAGTAGCATATACATTTCCTCTTTTTACTTCTACATTTGCTCCTAATTTTTCAAATGCTTTTATATGTTGGTCAATAGGTCTGGCACCTAAATTACATCCGCCAGGTAGGCTAATTTGAACTTTATCAAATCTACCTATTAATGAGCCAAGTAAATAGTAAGATGCTCTAAATTTGCTTGTTAGCTCATAAGAAGCTATAGCAGAACTTATATTGGTATTATCAATTATCATTTCATTTTTTGAAATGTATTCAATTTTTGATCCTAATGATTCTAGTATTTCGAAATATGCTCGAATATCACTAATATCAGGTACATTTTCAAGATGACATTTTCCTTTTACAAGTAAGGTAGCTGGAAGTATAGCAACAGCAGCATTTTTGGCACCGCTAATTGTCACCTCACCACAAAGTCTACAAGGACCATCCACAACAAATTTTTCCATATATTTTCCTCCAAGTTATATTTTATATATGTATATGTAAGTTAATATTACATAGAACAGTATAACATAGTTTCTACAAAAATACAATAATTTTGACAAAATAACTATTTTCCATAAAATGTCATTTTTTAGGATGTAAAAACAAGTTATTATATGTGTTTTTACATGAACATGTTAGATTATTTAAATTATTTTCTATGCACGCTAAATTTGAAAATATAGAAATATTTTTTCCTGTCATATAATGTCCTTTATACATTGGAAATTTAATATTACTACAGCAAAGAAAATGATTTAAAATATTTCTTGGGCAGATTCCCATAAATATCACCCCCATATTATATTATATGCTTAATAATATAATATGGGACAGGGTATAGTAAAAGGGTGAATAATTGAATTATTAGAATAAATTTTCAAAAAAGCCTTGTTTTTTTTTATATCATATGTTAAAATATCTAAGTAACGAATTTATATTAAACTAGGAAGGTGATTTTAATGAAAACAGATATACAACCAAACTATGGAAAAGCTCAAATAAAATGTGTTTGTGGAAATGTTATTGATACTGGTTCTGTAAAACCGGAAATGAAAGTTGATACATGCAACAAATGTCATCCTTTTTATACTGGTCAAAAGCAATCAATGTCTACACAAGGTAGAGCTGCAAAATTCATAGAAAAATATGGAAAAAAATAGTATGAATAATAGAGGTGCTTTTAGCACCTTTTTCTTTTTATAATTATTTTTAAAATAATTGTTCAAAAAAATATAGGGGATATAATATGAAAAAATGTCTAACAATAAAAGAATATATTGATTTATATATAAAAGAAAGATTAAATAATTATAAATATGATGTTAATGATAT
>JAVXAF010000019.1:0-17577 GCA_036660635.1 Clostridia bacterium
GCTACTAATAATGCAACTCCCATTACAATCCAAAGTCTTTTATCTTTATTAATACTAATTTTTATATTTTTTACATACATAAAATCCCTACCTTATTTCATACTACTTTTATATGAAATAAAATAAAAAAAAGACCTAAAATATTTTAGGTCTTTTAAAATTTTCACTTTTATTACTGTTTAATTTTTTACTGATATCTTATTTATTTTCTTTTATGTTACTTAAAACAGAAAATATAAATTTATGATTGTATCTACTTTTAATATGCTCTTTTAATTTAATTTTTTTGCATATTTTTCTATATTCTTTTTTTGTTATACTAGCATTGATGTTTTCAAATTCAATTAAAAAATCGCAAAAAATATATAAATATTTCTCCCATTTCTCATCTGATATATCTGTAAAATTTTCAAGCTTTTCAAGTTCTTCAAAATCATTTGGATTTTTAAAAAAATAAAAAATTATTGCATCTTTTAATTCCTTAGTATCTAAATCATATGCCATGTAATAAAAGATATAATCTCTAACAAAGAAAACTAAAAAAATAGAAGCGATTATATAAATTATTGAAATAATAATTACTAATGTTAGACTTTTAATTGCTAAAATTGATAAAATAAAATATAGTGTTGCAAAGAAAACTAAAACCAACTTTGAAAATTGGTAATCATTTTTTAACTCATCATAATTCATTTTATTATTCTCCTTATTTTAATTAATAAAATTTAGTTAAGCTAATTGACATTAAATATTATAGTCACTTTAATTTTTATCCCACCTTAAAATTATTTTTATATGTAATAATATAATATCTAGATAAAATATAACATAATATGTCGTGAAAATCAAGAAGAATTTATAAATTAAAATTAATAAAAAAAAACAGATTAGTTTAATAGACTTATCTGTTTTTTAAAAATTTTAATTTATTTTCTCATGGTTTTAACATTTATTATTGCCTCTTTAATTTCATCTAATTTTTTCTTGTAATCTGCTAAAGTATCAGCTTCTACATTTTGTTTTAAATCTGCTTTAACTAAATTTGTCATATCATCTACATCTTGCTTTAAGAAAGAAAGCAACTCAATAATATCAAACCTAGTTGATTTATAAATTGGCGCCATAGATGAAACAAGTTTTCCATCTAAAGTAAATTCTTGTTCAAATTCTGGAATAACAGCAGATATCTTTAACTGTTCCTCTATTGCATTTTTAAGTGTTTGTTGCCCAGCATATTCTCCATGAACTAAAAATATATTTTTAGGTTTCTCTTCCATTTTTAATATCCAATTTAAAAGTCCATTTTTATCAGCATGACCTGAAAAAGCATCTAATGTTATTACTTCTGCATTTACTGCTATTTCTTCTCCAAATATTTTTACCAATTTTTCTCCAGACATTATTTTTCTACCTAGTGTACCTTCAGCCTGAAATCCAACAAATAGTACTGTACACTCCGGTCTATATAAATTATGTTTTAAATGGTGTTTTATTCTTCCTACTTCACACATTCCGCTTGCTGAAATTATAACTTTAGGAGTTCTATCTTCGTTTAAAGCTTTCGACTCATCAGCTGTTGTTACAAAATGAAGATTTTTAAAGTTTAGTGGATTATCTCCTTTTAACAAATATCTTAAAGCATCCTCATCATAATATTCAGGATTTTTTTCAAATATTTTTGTAGCATTTACTGCAAGGGGACTATCCACATACACAGGAATACTTTCTATTATTTTGCCCATTCCTTTTACAGCAGCATATTTGTTTATTTCATACAAGATTTCTTGCGTTCTTCCTACAGCAAAAGAAGGTATAATTAAATTTCCACCTCTTTGAATTGTATCAATCATAATTTGTATAAATTTAGACGATTGATCTTCCATTTTTCCATGCAATCTATCACCATAAGTTGATTCTAAAACTAAATGATCTGCGCCTTTAATAAATGTTGGATCTTTAATAATTGGCATATTAATATTGCCTAAATCACCACTAAATACTATCTTTTCTGTTTTTGAATTTTCAGTTACATTTATTTCTACTATACTAGAGCCAAGCATATGCCCCGCATCTCTTAATATAAATGATAATCCTTTGGTAATTATAACTTCTTCGTCATAGTTTATGCCTTTAAATAATTTCATTGAATCTATACCATCTTGTGCAGTATACATGGGTTCAGTTTCTTTTTTGCCAGCCCTTCTTCTTTTTTTGTTTACCCACTCTATTTCTTTTTCTTGTATATGACCACTATCTGCAAGCATAATTGAACAAAGATCAACTGTAGCTTTAGTAGCATAAATTAAAGAATTATATCCAGCTTTATATAATTTTGGTATCCTACCACTATGATCTATATGTGCATGTGTTAAAATAACAAAATCAATTGATGATATATCAAATGGAAAATCTTCATAATTTAACATTTGATCTGTTAATCTTCCTTGGAACATGCCACAGTCTACTAAAAATTTTTTACCACAAGCCTCAACTAAATGACATGAACCTGTAACAGTTCTAGCTGCCCCATAAAAGGTTATATTCATAATAATCAAACTCCTTTTTCATTTGTATTTTATTATTTTATATCAAATAAAATCTTTTTTCAAGTATATGACATTATATATATGAGATTATATATCAGATTTTTATATAAAAGTAAATAAAACTATCCAATAAAAGTTGGATTTTTTGTTATTGTAAAATTAATATTTTTTTTCCTTGTTTTATTAAAAATATTTATTTTTTCATAAATAGCCTTATATACGTCTTTTGAAGCATTTGCTTTTATTAGTACATTAACTCTATACTTGTTATTTATCTTACGTATAAAAGGTGATTTTGGACTAAATACCTTGTATAAACTGCTATTATCTTTAGAAAGCAATTCGTATAGTCTTTGAGATTCTAAATTGGCAATATTAAAATCAAGTGATGATATTTCAAATAAAATTATATCAATAAATGGTGGATAGCCAAATATTTGTCTATATTCAATTTCTTTTTCATAAAAAGCTTTATAATCATTATTTACAACCGATTCTAATATATAATTTTTAGGATCATTAGTTTGTATTAAAACCCTACCTTTTAAATTTGCTCTTCCAGCTCTCCCAGAAACCTGCGAAATATTTGAAAAAGCTTTTTCAGAAGCAGTGTAATCATTCATTCCAAGCAAGTTATCAGTTCCAAGAATTCCAACCAATGTAACATTTGGAATATCATGGCCTTTGCTTATCATTTGAGTACCAATTAGTATATTTGCTTTTTTTTCCTTAAAATCATTTAATATTTTTTGATGTGAATTTCTAACAATAGTACTATCTGCATCCATTCTAAGTATTGATGCCTCTTTAAATAAGTTTTGTACTTCTTCTTCTAGTCTTTGTGTTCCAATTATGCCCTTAGTAATATTTTCACTAGAACATTTATTACACTTTGTAATATTTTTTTCTACATGTGAACAGTAATGACATAAAAGTAAATTATTATTTTTATGATATGTCATTGCCACATCACAATTTGGGCATTTAAATATATATGAGCAATCATTACATGTTATATATGATGAGTAGCCTCTTCTATTTAAAAAAAGCATAGTTTGCTCACCATTTTTAATATTTTTTTTAATTTGATCTTGTAAAGCTAAACTTATGCAAGACTTATTTAATAAAAGTTTATCTTCTTTCATATCTACTAAACTAATTTCTGGAAGTGTTGAATTTCCTGGTCTTGTATTCATCTCAAATAGCTCAATTTTTCCTGTTGTTGTTTTATAATAAGTTATGACCTCTGGAGTAGCTGAACCAAGCACCAAAATCGCATTATTTTCTTTGCAAATATATGTTGCAATATCTTTTGTTGAATACTTTGGTGTAGTTCCAGAATAGTAGCTAGAATCATGTTCTTCATCTATAATAACAAGTCCAAGATTGTCTACTGGTGCAAATATAGCAGATCTAGCTCCTATTACAATATCAACTTTACCACTAATTATTCTTTTATATTCTTCTTTTCTTTGAGAAATAGTCATTTTACTGTGTAATAGTGCAATATTATTTCCAAATCTAGAAACAAATCTATTTAGTGTTTGATAGGTAAGTGATATTTCAGGAACTAAAACTATAGTTCTTTTACCTTGAGAAATAACTTTTTCAATAAGTTGTAAATAAACTTCTGTTTTTCCACTTCCAGTAACTCCATGAATTAAGCAAGATTTATATTTTTCTTCATAAATATATTTTCCTATTTTATCAATTACAAGTTTTTGCTCTTTAGTAGGTATTTTAGGAATGCTTTTTTCTATATTTAGCTCACTTAATAAATCTTTTTCAAATTCTACTTTATAAATTTCAATATATCCGTTTTTTAAAACAGTATTTATTATACCCTTAGAAATATTTAGGCCTTCAACTACATCACTTACAAGTACAAAGCTATTTTCAAGTAAAAATTTTAATAATTGAATATGTTTTGCACTTTTTATTTTTTGATTTTCTATGTCTTGCAATATTTCTTCTTCTGATTTTATTAGTCTAATAGCGCTATTTTTTTTAGTTTCAATATTTTTAGAACTGTTTTTTGAGCTTGTCCCAGGTGGCAACATAAGTTTTATTGCATCATATACATTGCAAAAATAAATATATGAGATATATTTAGCAAGTTTCAATCTTTTTTCACTCACATATGAATATTCGTCAAGAATTGAAATAATAGGTTTTACCTTAAATTCAAGTTCTAAAGGATCTATTCTTTCTAGTTTTACAATTATTCCCTCAGTTATATTCTTGCCTCTTCCAAAATTTACTTCAACTCTTTTTCCAATTTGAGCAAGAGATTCTAAATTAGATGGAACACTATAATCATATACTTTATTTAACATTTTCACAGATGTATTGATTAATATTTTTGCTATCATTTTCTACCTCTTTTATACTTTAGCCTAATCTTTTTTTTATTAAACTTGCTACCTCGTTTGCCTTTTTAGTAATATATTTTTTATCTTGTGCCTCAATCATAACTCTAACTAAAGGCTCTGTTCCAGATGGTCTTATTAAGACTCTACCATTTCCGTTAAATTCTTCTTCTAATTTTTTAATTTCTTCTTTTATAATACTGTCTTTTTCAATATCAAATTTATTATTATTATTTATTTTTACATTTACTAATACTTGTGGATATATATTTACTAAATCTTTCATATTAGAAGCTTTTTTTCCATAATGTAACAAAATCTGTATTAGCATAAGTGATGTAAGAATTCCGTCTCCTGTTGGGTTATAATCTAAAAATATTATATGACCAGATTGTTCTCCCCCAAGATTATATCCGTTATTTAACATTTCTTCTAATACGTATCTATCTCCTACCTTAGTTTGTATTAAATTTAAATTGTTTTTATTTAGATATTTATTTAATCCTAAATTACTCATTACAGTTGCAACAATTGTGTCTTTTTTTAACATATTATTTTCACTCAAATATTTAGAACAAATTGCAAGTATTATGTCACCATCTATCTCAGCCCCATTTTCATCTACAGCAAGACATCTATCTCCATCACCATCGTATGCAATGCCTAAAGAATAATTATACTTTTTAACGTACTCTTTTAACATTTCTAAATGAGTTGAACCACATTTATCATTTATATTAATGCCATTTGGTGTATTATTAATGACAGTATGTATAATACCAAGCTTTGTAAATATTTCGTCTGCAATTTTATATGTTGCTCCATTTGCAGCATCAATTACAACTGAAAAATCAGGATTTATTTTATCTTTTATATTATTTTTAAATATTTCTATGATAAATTCAATATATTCTTCTATTAAATATTCATAATTTTCTGATATTCCTATTTTTTCATTTACAGCCATAATTTCATTTAGTTTATTACTATCCATTATTTGTTCTATTTGTTCTTCAATTTCGTCAGATATTTTCATTCCTTTATTAGAAAAAAATTTAATTCCATTAAATTCAAAAGTATTGTGTGAAGCTGAAATAACTACAGAAGCATCTGCACCAGTTTTTTTTGTAAGGTATGCCACAGCAGGAGTACTTATCACACCTAAAGTTTTAACATTTGCACCATAACTTAAAAATCCTGCAATCATTGCACTTTCAATTAATGTACCTGATATTCTAGTATCTCTTCCAATTAATATTGTTGGATTATGTTCAGTATTTTTTGAAAGAACGTACGCCCCAGCTTTAGCAACCCTATATACTAGCTGCGGTGATAACTCAGTATTAGCAATTCTCCTTATACCATCAGTACCAAAATATTTTTTCATTATACTTCCTCCTAAAAAAAAGTAGTATACTTTTTAAAAATACACTACTATATAATTTACTCTTCTAACCATTTCATATAATTTTCCATAATAAGCTCATTGATTTTACTTGGCACAAGATTAGTAGTGTCTAAAACATAATCATAATTTGTCATATCATTTATATCAATTCCATATAAGTTTTTAAATCTTTTTTCTTCTTCATCTTGTCTATATGATATATACTTTTTTGCTTCTTCAAATGTTGAATAAGATTCAGATTCTAACCTTCTTTTATCATTCATTATTCTTGTTGCAGCAACATCTAAATTAACAGACAAATATACTTTAAAAGACTCTTTTACTACATACCAACCAAGTCTTGCATCAATTATTAAATCATCATTATTCTTTGCATATTCACGAGCACTTTTTTCTATTTGATTATCAATTTCAGGATGTACTTTTATATATTCTTGAAATTCATTAATAGTAATACCCATATTATGGCAAAGACTACGAGCATAAGCACCATTACGATATACACCATAATTCAAACTTTTCTTTAAAAGTTCAATAACAGTGCCTTTTCCACTTGCAATATTTCCACTCATAGTAATAATATGTTTTTTTTGCATAAATTACTCCTTAACAATATCTTCAATATTTTTTATTTTATCTTCTATTAACTTTCTTTTTTCGGGTTCGATTGAATATTTACCATCAAATTTTACATATACTTTTTCATCAGCAATTTCAATTCCGGCAATATCTACTGAATCCTTAACAATAGGATCTCCTTCTTCTACTCTTTTTCTTTCTATATCTCTAGCTCTCTTTGCTAATGCAAGAGCAGCCTCATAACGATTTCCAACTTTTGGTGTAATTTCAGAAACATTTGGATTAGATAACATTTAAAATTCCCCCTTCAATTTATTATATGTATTACATTTTATCATATTTGGCGTAACATTACAACCTATATAGTTAAAAAAACTCACATATTGTTGTTATTCCACAAGGTAAAAATATATCGTCGTCTTTTTGTTTTAAACCTATTTCATCAAATGAAATATTAGTATATTTTTTATCTTTAAAAGTTATTTTCATAACGTTTGATATGATGCTTCCAGAAAGTCCTCCTGTATATGTATTTGAAAGAACAAATAATGGATTATCAGATAGAAGTTTTGAACATAAATTAAATAACTCATATATGTCTTTTTCTATACTCCATACTTCTCCATTTTTTCCTCTACCATATGATGGTGGATCCATAATTATAACATCATATTTGCTTCCTCTGCGAATTTCTCTTTTAACAAATTTTATTACATCATCTATGATAAATCTTACAGGTTTTTCTTTAAGTCCACTTAATATAACGTTTTCTTTTGCCCAAGAAGTCATACCTTGAGATGAATCCACATGACATACAAAAGCACCAGCAAAAAGTGCTGCAACAGTTGCGCCTCCTGTATATGAAAATAAGTTTAATACTTTAACTTCCTCACCTTTTGAAGTCCTTTTAGATATATTTGAAATTATATAATCCCAATTAACAGCTTGTTCTGGAAAAAGCCCAGTATGTTTAAATCCCATAGGTTTAATATTGAATCTTAAATTATCATATTCTATCTTCCAAGAATCATTTATTTTTTTAATTTTTTCCCAGTGTCCACCACCTGTTGAACTACGTATATATACAGCATGTGCCTTGTCCCATAATTGTGGATGCATTTTTTCCTTCCATACTATTTGAGGATCTGGTCTTATTAAAATGTATTGTCCCCATTTTTCTAATTTATTTCCATCTGCCATATCTAAAAGTTCATAATCTTTAAATTTAGTAGAGTATCGCATATTATATTCTCCTTCTTCATATTATTTATTGGGTGTTTTAATGAGAAAAATTATCACTATAAAATTCAAGAAAGTATTATCTTTATTTATATTTAGTATTATTCTTATTTCACTTTTTTTACTTACAAAAGAAAATTTTGGATGTGTAAAAGAAAGTATAGATACTTTTTTAAGTAGTATTTTCCCAGCATTATTTCCATTTATACTATTTACAGAGATAACACTTCAAACAAATATTTTAGATAATTTGTCAAAAGTTTTTGGTATAATCACATCAAAAATATTTAAAGTAGAAAAAATAGCAACTTTAAGCATATTATTAGGATTTTTATGCGGTTTTCCAATGGGAGCAAAAGCGGTATCCAATTTATATGAAAAAAAACTAATATCTAAAAGAGATGCATCAAAGCTTTTAACTTTTGTAAATAACTGTAATCCTGCATTTATCCTATCTACCATTGGAGTTGGAATTTTTTATAATTTAAAAATTGGTATAATCCTTTTAATATCTCATTACTTATCTGCAATAATACTAGGATTTCTTTCATGTAATAATCTTATACCTTTTATTATACACGAAAACGAGTTAAAATTAAATACATTTAATACAAATAAGTTAAAAACTGTTAAAAAAGATACAAATTATGATTTTTTTTATATAGTAAAAATAAGTATAATAAATACATTTAAAACTCTTTTACTTATTCTTCGGCTTTATAATAATATTTAATTTACTTTTTAATGCACTAGAAGTTGCTATGTTGATTTTAAATGTAAATCCAGTTATTATTTCAATATTATCGAGTATTTTTGAAATGACAAAAGGTTCTAAAGATATTTTTTTAAATTTAAAAATTAATGATGTTTTAAAAATATGTCTAGTTTCATTTTCAATAGGATTTAGTGGCCTATGTGTCATTTTTCAAATTTTTTCTTGTATTTTTAAATATAAATTTTCACTAAAAAAACTAGTAGCATCAAAATTATTACAAGGTATATTTTCCTTTTTTATAACATACTTATTATTAAAGTATAGTAATATTTACTTACCAAATTCAAGTCAAGTATTTTTAAATTTAAACCAAACAATAACTTATACTAACTATATTAACAATATCAAGTTATCATATTTATATTCAACTATTATAATTATACTAATTTTACTTATATATTTTATTTCGATAAAAATACAAATAAAAAAGCAGTCTAAAAAATAGACTACTTTTATTAAAGAAGGGGGGTAAACTTTTAAAACAGTTTACAGAAATATTATATCCTAGTTTGTAAATACTATACATTTATTATATAATTTTATTATTTTTTTTAAGGAGGTTTATATATTATGGACAAATCACAAGGATTTTTTGATCCTTATAACTTTAATTCTCAGCCAAATAACATGCAATTTATGCAGCAACAAGTTGGTCAAGATACATCTTCATCACTTGGACATATGGATATAATTGGAAACCCAGCTATGTATTATGAACAGCAATATATGTATTACAAATATTTAACACAAGTATTAGAATATAAAATGAAATTGAAAGAATGGGAAAAAACAAATAAAGATTGTAAATGATTTTTTATAAAATTTAGTATACTATTAAAAAATAATAAAAGATATGAAAAATTTCTATCTTTTATTATTTTTATATATATTTACTATATAACAACACCACCATTAGGGCTAATTACCTGCCCAGTTATATATCCTGCCTCATCACTAGCTAAAAATTTAACAAGCGATGCTACCTCTTGCGAAGTTCCAATTCTTCCCATTGGAATATCAGATAAAAATTCATCTATTTCCTCTTTAGAAAGTTTTTCATTCATTTGTGTATCTATCATACCAGGCGCAACAACATTTACTCTTATATTAGACAAAGCAAGTTCTTTTGCAAGAGCTTTACTCATACCAATAATTGCAGCTTTTGAAGTAGAATAATTTGTTTCAAAAGAAGCACCTACAATTCCCCATATTGAAGACATGTTTACTATTACACCATTTTGATTTTTTATCATTGATTTTTTAAGTACTGCTTGTGTAACATTAAATGTTCCTACAATGGTTGTATTTATCATATTTGTTATATCTTCATTTGTTATATCAATAAATAGTTTATATTCACATATTCCAGCGTTATTTACTAATACATCAATACTACCATAATCTGCTATCACATTATTTACCATAATATCAACTTCATCTCTTTTTGAAATATCACATTTATATATATTACAAATATACCCTAAATTTAAAATTTCATCTTTTAAACTATATGCTTCTTGCATAGATGTATTGTAATTAATACAAACATTATATTCATCTTTTGCAAAATTCTTTGCAATTTCCGCTCCAATTCCTTTAGCAGCTCCTGTAATTAAAACTGTTTTTTTTATCATTTTAATTAAACATCTTCTTTCTTTTTATATAATTTATATTTTCTACTTTTAAATATTATAAATAACACACCAATAAGTATTGGTAAATAGAAAGTATAATTTCTCCAGAATAATATTGCCATATTAATACTCTTTTTTTCAAAGAAAGCATTAAATATTATATAAAATCCGCCCTCAGCGGCAATTCCTGCTCCAGGTACTGGCACAAATGACATAATCATCATTAAAAAAGCTTGCGCTGACATTATTTTTATAATACTAGCACCACTTTGCCCAAACGCTTTATATACCATATATGTTACAGCAAAAAAAACTGTATGTTCTATGATAGAAAGTATAAATACTTTTGTTATCATCCATTTTTCTTTTCTTACTATCTTAAATTGATTATGAAAAACATTAATACTTTCATTTAAATTTTTTAATTTTTCTTCTGAATTTTTGATTATTTTCATTCTTCCTAAAACTTCAATAATTGGCTTGATTAAAGTAATTACGAGTTTTTTATTTATTCCAATCAAAATCAAAAATACAATTATTACAAAATTAACACTAAAGCCAATCATTGCAAGATTAATAAAATTACTAACTAAACCTTTAAAATATGAATATTGAAAAATTATAACAGTTAATGTATAAATTACTAAAGTAGCTTGAAAAACTATAAACTTTATAAGTAATATAGTTGCACTCTTTGAAGCAGTTTTTCCTTCATTTAGCATAGAAACAGCCTGCATTGGTTGCCCACCTGATGAAAAAGGAGTTATCGAATTAAAGAGTTGACCAATCATGGTTACCCTTACACTATCCCTAAATCTCTGATTTTTATAAAACTTTTTACTAATTATATATAAACAAATTGCTTCAATTAGCCAATATATTATCATACATAAGAGCCCAGCTAACATCCAGATTGGTTCAACGTTTCTAAGTACATTTATCATATTATCGATTCCATCTACAAATAGCATATACATAAATAAGCCAATAAAAATAGTTAAAATTATAATAATGTTTAATAAATTTTTATCCTTGTTGGTAATCTTCTTTTTCATATATTTTCTTTCTCCATGATTTTTCTTTGCAAATATCATATACTTTGTTATAATAACTCTGCCACATTTTAGTCACGTTTTCTTCACTGTAAAAATCACTACAACCCTTAGCCATTAACGAAGCTTTTTTATAATAGTCTTTATCATTTTTTAATTTATTTATTTGATCTTTAAACTCTTCAATATTATTACCTTTTAAATAGTAACCTGCAAGTATTCCTTCATATAATTCTATATCTCTTAATAATATTGGTACATTGCAATTTGCAGACTCAAGTATTGTCATAGGAAATAATTCTTCATAAGAAGGTAAAAACATTACATCCCCTATATTATATAATTCATTCATTTCTTCTCTTGGAATTATTCCTAAAAATTTAACATTTTCAGGTGGATTTTCTACAATTTTTTTAATTTCTTCATATCCATCTGATATTTTCTTGAAAGAAAATCCTCCAGCCCACACAAACTCAACTTCAGGCATCATTTTTGCAACTTTAATAAAATCAACAACACCTTTTCTTTTTTGTAACTGGCCTACACAAAGTACGACAAATTTATTTTTATCTATTTTATATTTATTTTTAATATCTTTTTTAAATTTTTCTTCTATTTTATAAAAACGTTTCTTTGACACATAATTAGGAATATATGACACCTTTTCAGTATCAATTCCATATGTTCCTAGTCTATCAATAAAATATGGATTTACAGTAACTAAAAAATCCATACTATTATAAAAATTCAAAACATATTTATAAAAAACTTTCTTTACAAGTTTTGGTAATTTAATACTATTTTCTAAAGTTTCTGGTAAAAAATGTACATATCCTACCGTTGCAGCATTTAATTTTTTAAATGGAAGTGCAAGAAAAAACTCTAAATTAATTGTATGATAATGACAAATATCACTTTTTTTAAAGCTATTTTTAAGTACTTTAAACTCGTTAGATAAATTATTTTCAATTATGCTTACTTGTTCTTCATAAGCAGAAAAAACGCCTTGACCTTTTACAGTATGTGCTTTGGAAATCATATTAATTGTTATAGACATATTACTTACGCATCTCCTTTGTATTCAATTAATTATAACATATAACGATGTAAAAAACAATAAGATAACATCTAATAATTATATTATAAATTTTATTTAAAATGCCATTTAAAATAAAAAAAGATACCTTTAAAGTATCTTTTTAAAAAATCAAAAACAAATAATTTGAATTTATTATCTTTGTTTTGTATCTAATGTTTTAGCTTTTTGATTTATTGTTTTATTTAATCCTTGTGCTGTAATAATATTAGCTGGTGGATATATCTCCATACCTAATTGTTCTTTAAATGAATTATTCCTTAGTTTTGTATCTACATTTTCTTTAGCTATTCTAGAATTAATGGTACTATAATTAGATAAAGCAAAATTAACATCTTTTTTGGCATCTCCCAATCCTTTATCTAAGATATTGTTAAACCAACCTTTTGCTCTATTAGCAAAAGTAGCATTATTTGAAAGTGTATCAAGTTTTACATTTTTTAAAAATTTATCATCTAGATTTTTAATTAATTCAGATGGTATCTGATCTCTATTTTCATTTATTATATGTATTTGAGCAGCAAGTTTAGCTAAATCTTCTTTACTTAATGCTTTAGAGTTAATCCCTTCATATTTACAATTTTCGTTTTTAACATTAAAATTGCCAAACATTTTACTAGCAACATCATATATATCTACGCCATATGATTCTAGCCCTCTAAGAGTGCTTATAAGTTCCTGCTTGTTTATTTCCGGAATACGATTTTTTTCATTTGCTAACATAGTATTTATTTTTTTTCTATCAACATGATTTAAATTTGGTAAAGCACTCATCAATTCATTATATCCAGATCCGAGCAAAGCTTGTTCTTGTTCTTCTTTAGTTAAATTAGAAAACTCGTCAAATATTTTTTTTGATTGTGTTCTTTTATCCATACCTAAAGGAATTAAAGCTTTGTCTTGTACTTGAGGTTCATTTTTCATTTGAGGAGTACAAGTATTTGATACTACATTTGATGAGTTATTTTTAGTATTTTCTTTTGATTTTGCTTCCTTTTCAACTGCTTGATCTGGATCTTTTACAACATTTTCATCTTTAGAAATATTTAAATCTTCCATTTTCATGCCATATTTTCCAAGTTTTTTATCTAAAGTTTCAAAATCCATATCAAACTCATCATATAGTCTTTGATTATGCTCTTTTAATACTTTAATATCTTGTACTTTTCCTTCATAATTAAGATCTTTCTTTTCTTTTATTTTTTCTTTTATTTTATTACTTTTTTTTAATTGAGCAATCTCTTTTTTTCTTGATATTTTTTTATCTAATCTGCTTTTAATTGTTTTACTTTTACGTGATAAATCTATTGTTTTTTGAGTTGATTTATTTTGTTTTTCATCTAATGAATTTTTCTTTTCTTGTAATTTTTCTAATTTTTCTTCATAGTCAGGATCATCTTTAGATATGTTTGATTTTTCATCTTCAAGTGCAATAATTTGTTTTGTAATATCTTCTTGCTCTTGATCTAACTGCTTAAGTTCTTCTTCAATACTATTTTTTTTATTAGTATCTTTTTCAATTTCATTATCTATTTTTTTAGCTTCTTTATCTAAATTTTCATTTTCAACTTTTAAATCATCAATTTGTTTACTCAATTGTTCATCTTGCATTTTAAAATCATTTAATGCAAGTTCTAATTCTTCTATTTGATTTTTATTAAAATCTAGAAGTGACTTTTTATATTTTAAAAAACTTTCAGCAGATCTTTTTGCTTCTTCTTTAAAATCTTCACTTTTTTTGATATTAGCATTTAAATCTGCTTTAAATTTTGAAATATCAGATTCTTTATTTGTTCCATTTGATTTATTTAATTGATATTGCATATTTAAAAACTCTAATTTATCTCCAACAAAATCATCTGAAGTAAGAGGTTTTCCTTTTTCATCTTTTAAAGTTGTAATTTCCATATTATAAAAATTATCTAAAACTGAATCAGAACTTTCCAATAATTTATCTACTGAATCCAAAATAGCTTCTAGTTTTTCATTTTGATTACTTATATCTTTTAAATCCATCTTATTTACCCTCTTTCTCATCAATATATAAAAATACTTTTTCTAGTTCTTTTTGCTTTTTATCACATTTTTCGATAATTTCAAAATTTTTATTTACTAATTTAACCTTTTTATCAAATTCCTCACTTGTCATATCTATACCTCCAAATACATTATACAATAATTATATTATATATTAAAAAAATTGTCAACAAAAAAACGTAGAACACTTCTTATTCTACATTTTGTATAACTATTTATTATTTACTTGGAAATTCCATCCATCCTTGCACATATCTTCCAATGATTTTTTAGCTTCAAACCCAATTTCATTTTTTGCTTTAGATGGATCTGAATAACAAGTTGCAATATCACCTGCTCTTCTTTGTACTATTTTATATGGTACCTTAACTCTGTTTACTTTTTCAAAAGCTTTTACCATATCAAGTACACTATATCCTGTTCCTGTTCCTAAATTATATATATATATTCCTTTTTTTTCTTTATCTAATTTTTCAATTGCTTTTAAATGACCAATTGCAAGATCTACTACATGAATATAGTCTCTTACTCCTGTACCATCAGGTGTATTATAATCATTTCCAAAAATCGATAGTTCTTTTAACTTCTTTGCTGCTACTCTAGATACATATGGCATTAAATTATTTGGTATACCACTTGGTTCTTCCCCAATTAATCCACTTTCGTGTGCACCTACAGGATTAAAATATCTAAGAATTGCTATATCCCACGTATTATCAGATATATATATATCTTGTAATATTTTTTCAATCATAAGTTTTGATGTCCCATATGGATTTGTTGTACCACCAATTTTTGATTCTTCGGTTATAGGAATTTCCTCTGGATTTCCATACACTGTTGCAGAAGAACTAAATACAAATTTTTTTACTGAATATTTTTTCATTATATCAAGTAATACCAATGCACCTGATACATTATTTATATAATAATCAATAGGCTTTTGAACTGACTCTCCTACTGCTTTATATCCTGCAAAGTTTATAACTGAATCAATATCATTTTGCTCAAAAACTTCCTCTAATTTTTCTCTATTTAAATAATTGATTTCATAAAATTTAAAATCCTTACCTGTTATTTTTCTAATAGCGTCTAAAGTAGAGGGTTTACTATTTGAAAAATTATCTATTATTACTAAATCTTTACCTGCATTTAAAAGTTCTACACACGTATGAGAACCTATATATCCTGCCCCACCAGTTATTAAAATTGACATACAAACCTCCTAAAATAATATACTTGTATTATATAGCTTAATTATTATTTTTTCAAGTTGAAAAATAATTTTTCCCATAATGACACAATATTTTCGCAATAAAATCTAGTACTATTACACTTTGCATTTTTTGACATAGTATTTCTTAAATTTTCATCTTCTAATATATTTATAATTTTATCTGACATAAGATCAATATTTCTGTTTTCAATTATAAATCCATCTACTTTATCTGTAATTATTTCCCTAGGTCCTACGTCTACATCAAATGAAATACATGGTAACCCTTTAGACATTGCCTCACATAAAACTAACGAAAAGCTTTCATACTTAGAAGTAAGTATGAAAATATCCGAATTTATTAATTCATTTTCTACTTGTGTTTGATCAAGTTTACCAAGAAGAAAAACTTTATTTTCCATTTTTTTAAATTTAATATATTTTTCAACTGATTTTTTTTTGCTTCCATCTCCAACAATTTTCAATATTATATTTGGCAGCTTTAAAGATACTTTTTCAAATACATCAATTAAAGTCGGAAAATCTTTAATATTTTCTATTCTTCCAACACTAATAATTTGCTTATTATTAAGTTTTGAATATTTATTTTTTTCTAAATTTTCTATCATATTTGGTATTACGACAACTTCAGGTTTATTATTTTCGTTTTCTAGCCATTTTGTATAAATATCTTTTGCCTTATTTGTCATTACTACTAAATAATCTACAGATCTAAAGCTTTTCTTTACTTTTTTAGAATATGCTTTACTATTTATAAATGAATGTTCTTGAGATATTGTTAAAATATCTTTTCTTTTGATATATTTAGAAAATTCTATTCTAGAAGAAATTAAAATATCAGTATCTATATTTTCTATTTCTTTTTTTATTAACAATTCTTTTTTAATTAAAATTTTTAATCCTTTGATTAACTCCTTAATTAAAGCAAAAGGGTTAATATTTCTAAAAGCCTCTTTAATTTCTTTTTTATTAGGTCCATAATTTAGTAAAAATCTAACATTAACTTTTTTATCTAAATTGTAAAAAGACTTACCATTTAAAATATCATATAAAGAAACAATTTCTACTTCATATCTATTACATAAGTTATTTGCAAGTGTTGTTATTTGTCTTTCTAAGCCACCATAATTTAGGTGTAAAACTAAAATTGAAATTTTTTTCATATTTCCCCACTCTACCATTTAATATCTAAATTTGATTTTTAGCTAAATAATTATATTCTATTTCCCAGATTTAAAATTCATTACTATAATACCAAGTATTACTAATGCAGCACCAATTATTGATTGAATTGTAAACTTTTCTTTAAAAATTATAGCTGCAAAAATTAACGTAAGTATTTGTATAATTCCAGTAACTATTGGAAGTATATAACTTAAATCAAATTTAACTACAATTCTTGTAAAAAGTAAAAAACTACATATATAACATATAAATCCTATTGCACTAACCCAATTAATAGAAAACATTAAATCACTATTTTTAAAAGAAAGTGCTCCTGGATTGCCTCCTAATTTCATAAGAACTAGTCCTGATAATGTTAATACTATATATATACCTACCATTATAAATTTCATAATTTTCTCCTTCTCTACTATTATCTTA
>JAVXAF010000020.1:0-17124 GCA_036660635.1 Clostridia bacterium
AAAATTAATGATGAATTTGGTACTACTATAGATATTATACAAAAAAGAAACTTACAAGAATATAATATATATTTATTGTTTTGTAAACTTAATTTGGTTCAGTTTGCTTCAGAGTATATATTAAATACTAAATCAATGCATTTGGATTTTTTAAATCCTGATCAAGATTATGAAAATAAAAATATTATAACTTATGAAAAATATAAAAATGAAATAAAAACACTATTTAACAGATTAGAAATATGTGAAGAAAAATTTAGTAAAAATAAGCTAGGAGCGTTATTATTAAAGGAATATACCTCGCTTGACAAATAGTGTATAATATATATTAGATTTTTAACGAGAGGAATGGAAAATAATGGAAGAAAGAGAAATAATGTTAACTCAAGAAGGATATAGCAAGTTAGAAGAAGAATTAAAATTTTTAAAAGGACCTAGAAAAATGGAAGTAGCTGAAAGAATTAAAGTAGCTAGAGAATTTGGAGATTTATCAGAAAATTCAGAGTATGATGAAGCAAAAAATGAACAAGCATTACTTGAGACTAGAATAGTAGAAATAGAAGCCACACTAAGGCTAGCAAAGGTTGTTGAAGATAATGGTGTCTCAACTAAAAAAGCGGGAGTTGGTACTTCTGTAACAGTATATGATTATGATTTTAATGAAGAAATAACATATGGAATTGTTGGTGCATCAGAAGTTAATATGACAGAAAATAAAATTTCAAATGAATCACCACTTGGTAAAACTTTGATTGGAAAGAAAAAAGATGAAGAATTTGAGGTAGAAACGCCTGGTGGTGTATCTAAATATAAAGTTATTGCAATAAAAAGATTATAATAATATAATTTAGTTGTTAAATAACTGCTTAGGAGGAAATAATGGCAGAAATAAGTGAATTAAGAAAAGTACGTGAAGAAAAGGTACAAAAGTTAATAGAAAGTAATATAAATACAAGACCAGATAGATATGAAGTTACTCATAGTCTTAAAAATGCAATGTTACTTGATGAGGGAACTCAAAATGTTAAAATAGCAGGACGTGTAATGTCAAAAAGAAAAATGGGTAAAATTAGCTTTTTGGATATAAGAGACATTGAGGGTAGATTACAACTTTGCTTGAAAAAAGATGAAGTTGGTGAAGAAAAATATAAACAAATTCATGAAACTTTAGATGTTGGTGATTTTATTGGAGTTGGTGGAGAAATATTTAGAACTCAAACAGGAGAGCTTACTTTAAGAGTTAAAGAATATACATTTTTAGGAAAATCTTTAAGACCATTACCAGAAAAATTTCATGGAGTTACAAATCAAGAAACCGTGTATAGACAAAGGCATCTTGATCTTATTATGAATGAAGAAACTAAAAAGAGATTTTTACTTAGATCTAATTTTGTAAGACTTATGAGAGAATTTTTAAATAGTAAGAATTTTATAGAAGTAGAAACACCTGCACTTCAAAATACAGCTTCTGGAGCAACTGCTAGACCATTTGTGACACATCATAACACTTATGATTTGGATGTATATCTTAGGATTTCACCAGAACTTACATTAAAAAAATTAGTTGTTGGTGGCTTTACAAATGTTTATGAAATTGCTAGAGATTTTAGAAATGAAGGAATAAGTGTAAATCATTTGCAAGACTTTACTATGATAGAAGGATATAGTGCATACTATAACTATCAAGATAATATGAAGCTAATGAGAGAAATGATTATATATATTATTGGAAATTTATTTAATAATAATTTAAAAGTTATGATTGGCGATAAAGAAATCGATTTTGGCATGGAATGGGAAGAAGTAACTTTTAGAGATTTACTTATAAAAGACTGCAATATTGATATTGAAAAATTTGAAACTGCTAAAGATTTATTAAAAGAAATAAAGAAAAATAAAATCGAGCTGGATGTAGAAAATATAGAATTACTTGGAAGGGGAAATTTAATTGATCAATTATATAAAAAAGTTAGCAGACCAAAGATAATTAATCCTACTTTTTTAATTAAGCATCCTATTGATTTGTCACCACTTGCAAGAGCAAATGACCAAAATTCAAATTTAACTGATAGATTTCAACTTATTGTTAATGGCCAAGAAATAATTAATGGATATTCTGAGCTTGTAGATTCTGTTGAACAAGAAAAAAGACTTATTGAACAAAATAAATTGAAAGAAAATGGCGATGATGAAGCTATGAGTATTGATTATGAATATATAAAGGCTATGGAATATGGTATGCCACCTATCTCTGGGTGGGGACTTGGAATTGATAGATTTCTACAGTTTTTAACTAATAGCTATAATATACGTGATGTTGTTTTATATCCATTATTAAAACCTAGAGAAAATCTAGAAGAAGAAGAAAAAGAAGAAGAAATGTAGTTATAATTATTATAACTACAAACAAAAAAATAGTTTATTAAGTAATTTTAAAAAAGTAATACTCCTTTTGGAGTATTACTTTTTTAGATATTAACAATATTTACGGCTTTTTTTAATAATTTTACCGATAGTTTATTTGTATAATATATTTCGCCATCAACATTAATTGGAAATTTTCTAGTTGATACAATAGTTAAGTGCTCACCTTTTAATATATGTACTTGCTTTAAATTTAAGTGATTTCCTTTTTTATATTTAGGCAATAATTTTAGCTTAGTAAATATACTAGTTTCATCTACTAAACATAGATTGAATTTTCCATCAGTAACACTTGCCTCTGGGCAAGGACAAATTCCACCTCCATAAAATTTACCATTAGCAATGGCAGCTAAAGTAAACTTACCTTTAAAAATTTCATTATCACAGCGTAATTTTAATTTAAAATTCTGATTAAAAAATAAAGTATAAATAATTGAAAGGTTATATTTAGCTTTACCTGATATGAAAGGTACCCATCTAAATTTATTTATATTATTTCCTACCATAGCGTCAAATCCAATACTTAAAATGTTTATAGAATAGTTAGATTTGTTAAATAGTAAAATATCAGTTTTAGTTCCATCATTTTTAAGACTTTTTGATATTATCTTTCTCATACTTTTATATTTTGATGTTATTTTTATAAAGTCATTACCAGTTCCATATGGAATTAATACAATTTCAGAGTCACATCCAACAATACCACTAGCAATTTCATTTAAAGTACCATCTCCACCTACACAGTAAAATCTGCATTTTTCTTTTTGTGACATTTGAGAAGCTATTTTTGTAAAATATTTTGGATATTTTGAAACAATTATTTCACTTGCTATGTTTTTTTTATCTAATAGCTTTTGTATTATTTTAGCTTTTTTTAAGTTATTTTTATTTCCTGCATAAGGGTTAGTTAAAATCACATGTTTCATTTAATTCTCCAATATATATGCGTTAATTATATCATTTTACATTATAAATTGCAACTGATTGCTTTTAGCCACACTAGAATATTTTGCAGCTACTTTGCATAAATATATAATATACAAAGAAAGGTGAGATAAATGATTAAAAAAAATAGAATGAATGTTAAAATGAGTATGAGAAGTATGATGGGTAAAAAAAATAATATGAATATAATGAAATTAAATAGAAATCAAAGTCTAAATCAAAATAAAGTAAAAGATATGGTATTATCACAAGGGATGAAGTCAAGTTTAGTAGAAAGATTGCAAATGATATTAAATGATTTAATAAATGTTTATCCTGGATTAGAAATTTTAGTAATAGATGGAATATTTGGTGAAAAAACTCAAAAAAATGTTAAGATTTTTCAGGAGGAAAATGGACTTACTACAAATGGAATAGTTGATGTAGCAACTTGGGATAAAATTCATGAAGTTCATAGTCAAAAATCTGCTATAACAAATAAAGATAAAGAATATATATATATGGATAATTCAAAAAATGTATTAGGTGAAGGAAGTAAAGGAAAATATGTAATGGAACTTCAAAAATATTTAAATCAGATATCTACAAAGTATACAGACATTCCAAAAATTAACGTAGATGGAATATTTGGTGATAAAACTAAAGAATCTGTTTTAGCATTTCAAAAAAAGTTTAAAATAGATGATGATTTAGAAAAAGGTATTGTAGGAGATATAACATGGAATATGTTATATAATGTAATAAATGGTAAAGTGTATTTAAAAAATGATTATTAATTTAATATTTTAGATGTATATTATATAAATTTTCTAAAAATAAAAGAGTATTATGTATTTAAATATGTAATACTCTTTTATTACATTTATTTTATTTTATATCATTTTGTTTGACATTAATTTTATTAAATGATATAATTTTTGTGACAAAAGGAGGACTATATATGAGTAGAGTTGATAAAATAAACTATTATTTAGATATGGCTGAAACGGTACTAAAAAGGGCGACTTGTCTTAGAAGAAATTACGGTTGTGTTATTGTAAAAAACGATGAAATAATTTCTACGGGATATAATGGTGCTCCAAGAGGAAGAATAAATTGTTCTGATCTTGGATATTGTGCAAGAGACGTTTTGAAAATTAAATCAGGAGAAAATTATGAACTTTGCAGATCAGTTCATTCTGAACAAAATGCTATTATTTCTGCTGCAAGAAAAGATATGATCGGTGCTTTTTTATATATGGTTGGAAAAGATGTTAAAACGGGAAATATACTTGAGCATATAGATTCTTGCCTTATGTGTAAACGTGTCATTATTAATGCTGGTATTAAAGAAGTTATTGTAAGAGATATAAATTCTGATCTTGGGTACAAAATATATAATGTGGAAGATTGGATAAAATACGATGAAGTTTTAGAAGAAAAAGTAAATAAAATAGTTATGGGAAGTGAAAAGCAATGTCATTAAATATAGTATTAGTAGAACCTGAAATACCTCAAAACACAGGAAATATTGCAAGAACTTGTGCAGCCATAGGAGCAAAGCTTCATCTTGTGCATCCACTGGGATTTGATATATCACAAAAAGCTGTTAAAAGAGCAGGACTAGATTATTGGGACAAGCTTGAAATTGTTGAATATGAAAATTTACAAGATTTTAAAAATAAGGTGACTTCAAATAATATATATTTACTTAGTACAAAATCTAAGAAAAGTTATACAGATGTAGAGTATAAAGATGATTCATATATAGTTTTTGGGCCAGAGACAAGAGGCCTTCCAGAAGAATATATTTTGGAAAATTTTAAAAATGCAGTGCGAATCCCAATGAGAGAAAATATACGTTCTCTTAATCTTTCAAATAGTGTAGCAATAGTTGCCTATGAAATTGAAAGACAAATTAATTTCAAAAACTTAGAAACTAAGAGTAATTATTTTAGTAAAAAATAAATATTAAATTAAAATTAGCAGATATATAAAATAGGAGGTAAATCATGGTAGGAGAAAAAATATTCCTTGGAAATGAAGAATGTACTTGTCTTTCTAAAGTCACATATGATGAGAAAGACTATTATATGTTTTCTAATGATAAGGTGTATGTAATGGAAGGAAATTCTGATTTTATACAACTTGAAGAAAAATTCAAAGATAATTTAATTAAAGATATGCTAGTTGTTACAAGACCATTGATAGATGGTCAAAAAATATATTTTTAAAGTAGGGGTAATATGGAAAATAAAAGTATTGAAAAGTTAAATTTAAATCCGTTTTTTAACTATAAAAATTATGAAACAAAATATAAAATAATATTGCAAGAGATTTTTTCAAGAAGAAAGTATCTATTTGATTATTCAAATGATGAAATTTTACTAGAAGTTATGAATTTCTGTAATAATGTAGATTCTATAGATTATATAGAAATAGAAGATGATATTTTAGGATTTTATTTACCTTCTGACAAAAAAGATGAAGGCAAGATAATATTAAATAAAACTAAAGTAGAAAGTCTGCAAAAAGAAAATCCATTTGATTTAATTAGTGATGAAATATTTTATGCACTTTCACACTCACTTTGCCATGCAATTCAAGATGATAAAAAAACAGGAGAATTTGGACTTTATTCTACAAATACTTTTGATAAGGTAGAACTTTTAGATGAAATAGCTACTCAAACATTTGCAAGTATTATTACTAATTTTGACGAAGAAAGTATGAAAAGAAAAGCATCTATCATAGAAAATCATAAATTTTATTTGCAATTAGTTGATTTAATTGCAGCTAGTTTTGGATATAATAAAATAGAGTTTTTAAAAGTAACTAATTTGAAAAGAAAAGGCTTTGAAGATTTAATTGCCCAAAAATTAGGCAGTAAAACTACATCTTTTGATATAATTAATTGCTTTTCAATAAATTTAGCACTTTTATATAGTACAATATCACAATATGGAATAAATGAAAGTTTAGATAATAAAAATGCTAGAAAAAACATATTAAATGCAGTAGCATCAGTGTATTCAATTGCAATAATTGCTATGAATACTAGAGTTAAAACAGAAATCCCATATGATAATATTCTATCATATGTTGATAAATTAAAAAATGAGTTTTCAATCATTAATAAAGTGATTTTTGACATTATGGATGAAATTAATTTAACATTAGATGAAAAAGAAATTGTATATGATAGTTTAAAAGATTATTTGAATTCTTTAAATACGCGAATAGAAGCCTTTTATTTTGTTGGGAAAAATCTACATTTAATGAGTCAAGATGATATTGAAATAGCAATATTTAATATAAGAGAATCAAATGTACTTACTAAAATGAATGAACTTGCTTCAAAATATGAATTAATATTTGAAATTGAAAACGAATTTAATTATAAAAAATATATTGATACTATTTTATTTAAAGATGCTATTAATTTTGATAATGGGGAAATATTTGAGTATATTGATAAAGTTTTTAATTTAGAAAAACTAAGAATTGTAGGTCTTGAAGTTGTTGAGCAACAATCAAATGATGATGTAAAAAAAATATCAGAAGAAAAAATTGCTGTTTGTAATGCAGATGAAAAATTTGATTTTAATGATGATTTTTCTCAAATTGATAAAATAATTGAAAATATGATGCCTTTAAAAGAAGATAATAATTTAGAAAATACTAAAACTATTGAAATTATAAAAGATACAGACTTAAGTAAAGAATATGAAAAAGATGATAAACAACAGAATTTATCTAAAATAAATAGTATTAGCAATTATATTGAAGACGTTGAAACTGCACTAAGCAGATCAAATGAAAAAGAACTTGAATATGAAGATGATTTAGATAAAGGTTTGTTAGATTGTGTTAAATCTAAGCAAAATAGTAGTTTAAGTTTAGAAGAATTGATTATGCAAGCTGCAAATCAATCCTTTGAAGAACAACAAGAAAAAGCATATATACCAATAAAAGAAAAAACAAAAAATACTTTAAATGATTTAGATGATGAACAAAAAAATTATGAAGAAAAATTAATGCAAATCGAAGAATATAATTCAAATTATAAAAAAGCAGAAAATGAAGATCAAGAAAAATATAAAGTGGAAAAAAACAATTTAAATTATAATTTGGAAGAAGATTTTGATGATGAATATGAAGATCAAATTAATCTTTTTGATAATATACGAGATAATTTAAAACGTATATCTATAAAGATAAAAAATGTATTTCTTAAAAAAAATATACCAGCATTACCTGCGCCATCTAATGAGGATTTTAAAGAAGAATTTGAATATGTGAGTACCAATTCAAAAGATAGTACAACATCTTTTAAAACGGAACCTGTGGTCAATGAAGATATAGATCAAAAGACATACGACAATCATACAGCAAAAACAGAACAAAAAAGTGAAATTAATGATGAAAGTAGAAAAATTATTGAAGAAAAAAAGGAAGTATTTAGTTTAGAAAAGATAGAAAAAAGACAATCAGAAAACAAAGAAATAATAAATGAAGATAAAATGTCTGTAAAACGTGTACGTAAGGGTAGAAAATAAGGCAAATTAAAAATAAGTTAGCAATAGTTAACTTATTTTTTTACTGTAAAAAAGAACAAATGTATTGACAAAACAAAAACCATGATATATAATCATTTAGAACAAACGTTTAAGAGGTGTTAATATGATAAATACATTACATTTGAAAAATATTGGAATAATTGATGAAATAACAATTGATTTTAATAAAGGATTAAATGTCTTGACTGGTGAAACCGGTGCCGGCAAATCTTTAATAATTGATTCTATTGCAATATTATCTGGTGGTAGAGTATTAAAAGAAATTATACGAAAAGGAGCAAATTATTCTTTTGTTGAAGCTTCTATATATCTTCCAAAAGAAAAACTTTCACAGGACAATTATGTTATTGTATCAAGAGAAATATATTTAACTGGAAAAAATATATGTAAGATTAATGGCAGACTTGTAACAGTAAATGAATTAAAAGAATTTATGCAAAATGTTGTGGATATACATGGACAAAATGATAATCAAAAATTAATGAGATCTGGAAACCATATTGAATTTTTAGATAATTATTCGAACATTAAAATATTGACCTTAAAAAAAGAATATGAAAGTTTATATAATGAGTATTTAGAGTTAAAAGAAAATTTGAAGAAAAATTATGGTAATGAAAGAGAAAGAAAAAGAACATTAGATTTACTAAATTATGAATTTGATGAAATTAAGGAGGCTTCTTTAAAAGATGGAGAAGAAGATATTTTACAAGATAAAAGAAAACTTATTCAAAACTCAGAAAAAATATATTCTACTCTTGTAAAGTCAGAAAAAAATTTATCACAAAATGTTTTATCATCTTTGCAAGAGACTATTCATGATTTTTCTAAGATATCTGATATTAATATTATATATAAAGATATATTTACAAGACTAAATGATTCATATTATGATTTAGAAGATATTTTATTATGTATTGAAGAGAAAAAAGCTGATATTTTTTTTGATGAGAACTCTGCAAATGAAATATGTAATAGATTAGATATAATATATAATTTAAAAAGAAAATATGGAAATAGTATTTCTGAGATTTTAGAATATTGTAATAATTTAGAAATTAAGATAAATGAAATAAATAATTTAGAACAATATATAGAAAATATTAACTTTAAACTAGACAAAGTAAAAAGCAAAATGTTTCAAATATCTAAATCAATTCATGAAGTTAGAGTTAATGAATCAGAAAAACTGGAAATTAATATAAATCACGAACTTGAAGATTTAGAAATGAAAAATGCTAAATTTAAAGTAAATATAGAATTTGATATAAATGAGGAATATACAAAAAATGGATTAGACAAGATTGAATTTTTAATATCAACAAACATTGGAGAAGATTTTAAACCTTTAATAAAAGTAGCATCTGGAGGTGAATTATCAAGAATAATGCTTGCAATCAAGACAGTACTTGCTGTTGTTGATGAAGTGCCTATTATGATATTTGATGAAATAGATACGGGAATAGGTGGTAGAGCAGCAAAAGCCGTTAGTCAAAAAATCAGAAAAATATCAACAACACATCAAATACTTTGTGTTACACATCTTGCAGTAGTTGCAGCACATGCTGATTATAACTATAATATAGTAAAAAAAGTAGAGGGTGGAAAAACAAATACATATGTTGAAATATTAGATGAAAAAAGAGTTATTGAAGAAATAGCAAGAATGGCTAGTGGTGAAATAAATCAAGTTACAATTGAACATGCTATGCTTCTTAGAAAACAAAGAGTAGCCTAAAGAAAATTATTTTTAAAAAAGACTACATACTTTAAAGTATGTAGTCTAAATATTATGGTAGCGGCAATAGGAGTCGAACCTATGACCTTTCGGGTATGAACCGAACGCTCTAGCCAACTAAGCTATGCCGCCATTTATCAAAAAAATATAAATCTATTTCTAGATTTAATGGTTGCGGGGACAAGACTCGAACTTGTGACCTTCGGGTTATGAGCCCGACGAGCTGCCAACTGCTCTACCCCGCGATGTATTATGTAGTAAGTATAATACAAAAAGTTATCTATGTCAATAGATTTTTTTTATTTTGTATATTTATATGCAAAATATATATAAATATTCTAAAAACAGTTGCCTTTTTAATAAAAGTTCGTTATATTATAATATGGTGAGTAAAATGAAAAAAAACTATAAATGGTTGAAAATAATAATTTTAATTATAGTAATATTGCTTACAGTAATTTTTACAATAAAATTGTTGCCATTTTTTAAAAATTTATCTACTATTAATGGTAGAATTGACTTTAAAAATAATATTGAAAATTTAGGTGGTAAGGGAGTAGTAATTATAATTGGACTTATTCTAGTTCAAATATTATTACCATTTTTACCAGGTGAACCAATTGAGTTATTATCTGGAATGTGTTATGGAGCTTTTAATGGATTGCTAGTCGTATTTTTGGCATCTTTTGTAAGTTCATTAATAATATTTGTAATTGTTAAAAAGTTAGGAAAAAAATTTGTATATGATTTTATTGGAGAATCAAAAGTTAAAAAATTAGAAAATAGTAAATTGTTCTCGAATCAACAATACTTAAATTTAATACTCTTTTTAGTATTTTTTATCCCAGGAACGCCTAAAGATCTATTTGTATATATAGGTGCATTACTACCAGTTAATCCAGTTAGTTTTTTACTTATTTCTACATTTGCTAGATTTCCTTCAATAATTTCGTCTACTTTAGTAGGAAGTAATATTTTAGATGGTAATTGGATAAGTATTTTAGTTATATATATTTGTTCATTTATATTTTCTGCAATATCAATTGCTTTTATGGGATATATTAAGAAAAGAAATTTAAAAAAGAAAGCTACTTTTAAAATATAGATAAAATAATTGACATATATATAAAACTATAGTATAATTTATAAATGCAAATGATTTGCATTTGCAAATTATATTTTTATAGGAGAAAAAAATGTTAGATATCATTATTGATACTTTAATTGATTCAATTAAGCTTTTGCCCTTTTTATTTTTATCATATTTATTAATTGAATTTATTGAACATAAATCATCAAAAAAATTAGGTAATATACTTAAAAATTCAGGAAAATTTGGCCCTGTTATAGGATCAATACTTGGATGTGTGCCACAATGTGGATTTTCAGTTACAGCTTCAAATTTATTCTCAGGTAGAGTAATCACATTAGGTACACTAATAGCAGTCTTTCTATCTACATCAGATGAGGCAATACCTGTACTTTTATCTCATCCAAATAATATTGGTTTAATTATTAAGATAATATTAATAAAGCTCGTAATTGGTCTTGTTATTGGTACATTAATAGATTTTATTTTTAGAACAAAAAAATCATTAACTACTGATGTAAAAGAAGCAAATGAACATATTCATCAAATGTGTTCTCATTGTGACTGTGAACATGGGATATTTAAGTCTGCAATAAAACATACAATTAGTATTTTTTTATTTATAGTGATAGTAGCATTTGTATTAAATAGTATAATTGCATTTATTGGAGAAGTAAACTTATCAAAAATATTAATGTTAGGAAGTATTTTCCAACCATTTATAGCAGGAGTTATAGGGCTTATACCAAATTGTGCTTCTTCAGTAATTCTTACTGAATTATATCTTTCTGGTAGTTTAAGTATTGCTTCTTTAATAGCTGGTCTTTGTGCTGGTTCTGGTCTTGGAATCATAGTGCTATTTAGAGTAAATAAAAATTTAAAAGAAAATTTAAAAGTGTTAGCTATTGTATATTTATCAGGTGTAAGTGTAGGTATACTAATACAATTAATTGAGATGATATTATGCAGATAATAAAAACAAGGAATACATTAAAAAAAGAAAAAATAATTAAAATTTTTAAAAGAGCTGAAAAACCTATGTCATCACAAGAAATATATTGTATATTGAAAAAAACTATTGATATAAATTTGTCTACTGTATATAGAGCATTAAATACACTTGTTAAAACCAATTTTATTACTAAGGAATTAAGACAAAATGGTATTACATACTATGAGATAAATGATCATATACATAAACATTATTTAGTTTGTAATAAGTGTAATAGTGTTTTAAAATTAAAAGAATGTCCCATTGATAACTTAGCAATGGAAATTTCTAAAAAAACAGGTTATACAATAACGGATCATGAATTAGAATTTAGAGGAATATGTCCAAATTGTATAAATAAATAATAGAACAAAATAAACTACTAATTTAATATTAGTGGTTTATTTTATATTTAAATATATAACCATATGGTTGGTATTCTTAAATATATATTAACCTAAAATTTTAATATATGATAATATAATTAAAAATGTATTGAAAAAAATATATATAAATAGTATACTAAATTTTAGGGGTAGATGTACTTGATTTAAAATTGTAGTTTAAAATGTAAAAGGAGAAATATGGAAAATCAAATAAGAGCAAATATAAAACGTGGGATAAAAGTGAAAATTGTATTAAAAAAAGATCAAAAATCTGGAATATTAACAGATGGAATTGTAAAAGATATTCTTACAAATAGTTCTGTACACACAAGAGGAATAAAAGTTAGATTGCAAGACGGTCAAGTAGGAAGGGTACAAGAAATTATCAAATAACATATAATGTAAACTAATAAAATATATATTGGAGGTATAAAAATGATTGAATATGCAATTAAAGAGGCAATGCAAACAATTGAAAAAAATTTAGGTGGCCCTTTTGGAGCGTTAATTACAAATAAAGATGGTAGTGTTATATCAATTGCGTCAAATACTGTGCTTGGAAACAATGACCCAACAGCTCATGCTGAAATAAATGCAATAAGACTGGCATGTAAAAAACTAGGTACATATGATTTAACTGGTTGTACAATACATACTACTTCGTATCCATGTCCTATGTGTATTGGAGCAATTATATGCTCTAATATTAAAATAGTATATTATGGTTGTAGTTACCAAGATGCAAAAAAAGCAGGATTTAGAGATGATTTAATATATAAATTTATTAAATCTGGTTGTAAAGATGAAAAAATTTTAAAAATCAACCAAATAGATAGAGATAAATGTATAAAATTATTTGAAAAATATAAAGATGAGAACAAGCAAATATACTAATTTTAAAAGTATTTTATCAAATTATGCAAAAAAACTCTATTTTTGTTGACATTTATATTATTATATTATAATATATTAATATAGCGAAAAAGGAATTGTAAAAATGAAACAAGATATTAAAGAAATGTCAGAGATATTTAAAATTTTATCTAATGATGTTCGTTTGTGTATTTTAACTAATTTATGTTTAAATGGAGAAAAAAAAGTTGGAGAACTACAATTATGTACAAAATCTTCACAATCTTTTGTATCACAACAATTATCAAAGTTAAAATCTTTAGGTATTATTGATTCAAGAAAATCTGGAGTAGAGGTTTTTTATTTTTTAAACAATAAAAAAATTTCTAATGTAATTAAACTATTAAATATTGGTAATACTAATATATAGATATAGATAATGGAGGAATACTATGTTAAAACATATTAAAAGTGAAAATTTTGAAGAAGAAGTACTAAAAGCTGAAAAACCAATATTGGTAGATTTTTTTGCTACTTGGTGTGGACCTTGCCAAATGTTAGGACCAGTGCTTGAAAAAATATCAAACTCTAGAGTACAGTTTGATATAGCAAAAATAAATATTGATGAAGAGCTATACTTAGCACAAAAATATAATATTCAAGTTGTGCCAACTATGCTTATATTTAAAAATGGTAAAATTGTTAAACAATTAGAGGGATATTTAACTGAAAATGTAATAATTAGCGAAATGTCAAAATATATATAAATAAAGAGAAGGTGGGAAAAAGATGAAAGGATATAGACTAAATGAAGATAAACAATATGTTGAAAAAATTATTAGTGGAATATATAAAAAAAATGGACATTGTCCGTGTAGAGTAAACGTTGATGATACTACACTGTGCCCGTGTGATGAATTTGTAAAAGATGGCATTTGTAAATGTAAATTATTTGTAAAAATTGATTAAAAATGGAGGAAATAATTATGGAAAATAAATTAATTATTAAAAAATGTAGAAAATGTGGCGCTATTGTAAAAGTAATTAATGATTGTGATTGTAATAATTGTGGCATAAAATGTTGTAATGAAAATATGGAAGTATTAGTACCAAATTCTGTTGATGCCTCAATACAAAAACATATTCCAGTATATGAAGTAATTGGAGATGAAATACTTGTTAAAGTAAATCACGTAATGGAAAAAGCACATTTTATTGAATGGATTTGTTTAGTAGATGAAAATAATGAATATATAATAAAGTTAAATGCCGACCAAAAAGCAGAAGCAAAATTTAAATATATACCAGGATCTGTTATATATGCATATTGCAATATACATGGCTTGTGGAAGCAAGATGTAAAATAGTAAAAAAGTTAAGATTAAATAAAATAATTTAGTTAAGGATATATTATATATATATCCTTTTTTTGACAAAAAATGATAAAATATTACTTTATATTACTTTTAAATATTGTTAATGTAAGCTAAATATGATAAAATAACTAAAATGATGGAGGTAAATGATATGAAGGAAAAAATGTTGGAATTATTAAAATCTATTAATAGAGAAGGTATAGAAAAGGTTATTGAATTTTTAGATAAGAGTGATTTTTACACAGCACCAGCAAGTACAAGATTTCATGGAGCATACGAAGGGGGACTCTTAGAACATAGTTTAAAGGTTTATGAAATTTTATGTGAAAAAACAAAACAACAAAAAATGGATATTTCTGAAGATACAATAAAGATAGTTGCGCTTTTGCATGATATTTGTAAAGTTAATTTTTATAAAACAGATTATCGAAATGTTAAAAATCAAAAAGGTGATTGGGAGAAGGTACCTTACTATACTGTAGATGATACTATACCATATGGTCATGGAGAAAAGTCTGTTATGATGATTACAGAGTATATGAGATTAACTAATGAAGAAAAATATGCTATACGTTGGCATATGGGATTTACCGAACCTAAAGAAGTATACCAAACAATTGGACTAGCTTTTAAAAAATATCCATTTTCACTTTTGGTATTTGAAGCAGATTTAGAATCAACATATTTTTATAATATTTAAATATATAAGAATTTTAAACGACACTAAATTTCGACAATATTTTTCAACAAATTACGATATAATATTGTCAAGGTAGGTGTTTTGATATGGATAAATTAATTATTCTAAAGAAGCAACTCGAAGAATTAGTACTAAATAAAGAAAATTACGAAAGAAATTACAGCAAAATTTTGCGTGTAAGTAAAAAAATAGATAAAATAATATTAGAAGATTTAAAATCGCAGATATTATTGATTAAATAATGTATGTGTTAAAGTATAATTAATTTTATACTTTATTTTTTTTAATTATTTTATGCATATTATAATTTTATTTACTTATTGAAAAAATATATTAAATATAGTATAATAAAATACATAATAGGAGAAAAACTATGGAAAAGAAAAAAGTACTACTCGGCATGAGTGGAGGAGTTGATAGTAGTGTATCAGCTATATTATTAAAAGAACAAGGATATGAAGTTATTGGGGTAACAATGAAATTACAATGTGACTCTTCAAACTTTGAAAAAGATATAAAAGATGTTAAAGAAGTCTGCAATAAACTTAATATTAAACATTATGTGTTTGATTTTACTACTGAGTTTAAAAAGTTTGTAATAGATGACTTTATTAATGAATATTTAGATTGTAAAACTCCTAATCCATGTATTGAGTGTAATAAAAACTTAAAATTTGGTGCTTTATATGAAAAAGCAAAAGAAATGAATGTTGAATATATTGCAACTGGACATTATGCTAAAGTTGAATATAGCCCAAAATTTAATAGATATGTTATAAAAAAGTCCAATTCTTTGAAAAAAGATCAGTCTTATTTTTTATATGAAATAGATAAAGATGTTATTTCACATATTATTTTTCCTCTTTCTGAGTTTGAAAGTAAAGATCAAATAAGAAAAATAGCCTTTGATTATGGATTTAGCGTGGCAAGTAAAAAAGATAGCCAGGAAATATGTTTTATTCCAAATGACGATTATGTTTCATATTTAATTAATAATTCAAATGTAAAGTTAATTAGTGGAGATATCATATCAGATAAAAATGTTGTACTTGGAAGACATAAAGGTTTAATAAATTATACAATTGGACAAAGAAGGGGACTTAGCATATCAAATCCTAAACCGCTTTATGTATCAAAACTAAACAAAGAAAAAAATCAAGTTATTGTATCAGAGCAAGAAGGATTATTTTCTAGTGAACTTATTATAGAAAAATATAATATTTTGGCAGTAGATAAAATAGATGATCAAATGAGAGTTAAAGCTAAAATCAGATATTTGTCTAAAGAAGCAGAGGCTACACTATATAATATGGAAAATGGAAATATTAAAGTAGTTTTTGATTTACCACAAAAAGCTATTACGCCTGGTCAGTCTATTGTTTTTTATATTGATGATGTAGTATTAGGTGGTGGAAAAATCGTTTAGAAAAAATTATAACCTTAGATAATAAATACAATTTATTTATATTTTATTTGTAAGTAATTTATTAAAATTTTAAAATATCATATATAATTTACAGCTTGCATAAGTTTTATTATCTAGGAGGTTAGTTATGCAAGAGTTTATTATTACAATAGTTAATAATTTTGGATATATAGGTATATTTTTTTTAATTGCAATTGAAAATCTTTTTCCACCAATTCCATCAGAAGTTATTCTTACATTTAGCGGATTTATAACAACGTTTACTAATTTAAATTTAATTGGAGTTATAATTTCATCTACCATTGGTTCACTTATTGGAGCGGTAATTTTATATGGTATTGGTAGACTAATTAGTAAAGATAGACTTAAAAAATTGCTTAATTGTAAAATTGTAAGAGCATTAAAATTTAAAAAGTCTGAAATTAAAGCTACAGAGGGATATTTTGATAAAATAGGTATAACAGCTGTATTTTTTTGTAGATTTATTCCCATAGTTAGAAGTCTTATTTCAATACCAGCTGGTATTGAAAAGATGAATTTTAACATATTTTTAATTTTAACTACATTTGGGTCTTTAATTTGGAATACAGTTATTATAATTATAGGAAGGCTTGTTGGAGGATCATGGCAAACAATA
>JAVXAF010000021.1:0-16745 GCA_036660635.1 Clostridia bacterium
GTGTATATTGATAGAATGGCTAAGAAATTTTCAAAAGTTAGAGTTATATATGGTAATCCAATTTATATAACTGATGAAATGGCAGCTGATAAAAAACTTTTACTAAAAGTTGCCGATAAAATGATAGATGATATATATTTTATGGGTGGAATTGATAGACAAGAAAGAATTAAAATAGATAGTAAAAAATAATCTTTAATACAGGTCAATAATTAGGAGGTATTTAAATATGAAAGATATATATGTTCTTGCAATTGATGGAGGATCTGCTACTGGCAAAACAACCCTTGCAAAATCAATTGGCAAAAATCTAAATATTTTATATATTGATACAGGAGCTATGTATAGAGTAACTGCTCTATATTTTCTCGAAAAAAATATTGAATTAACTGACAAAAACATTAAAGCAAATATTGATAATATTAAAATTAACATCAAATATATTGATGGAATAATGAGAATATTTTTAAATAATCAAGATGTAACAGAACAAATAAGAAAAAATGAAGTTTCAATGGCCGCTTCTAATGTTTCTACTTATAAATTAGTTAGAGACAAGCTTGTAAGCATGCAAAGAAAAATGGCTGAAAATGAAAGTGTAGTACTTGAGGGAAGAGATATTGGAAGTGTTGTTTTTCCAAACGCAGATCTTAAAATTTTTTTAACAGCTTCAATTGATCAAAGAGCTAAAAGAAGAAAACACGATTTAGAAAAAAAAGGTGAATTTATTTCATTAACTCAGATAAAAGAAGAACTTGAAAAACGTGATTTACAAGATTCGACTAGAAAAGAATCACCATTAAAAATATCAGATGATTCTATTTTAATTGATACTACCAATTTATCAAAAGAAGCTACTGTAAATAAAGTTATAAAATTATTAAAAGAAAGGATATGAGTTTTTAAATGTTAAGAAGAATACTTATGTTTCTTGTAGATATAGTACTATGCAAAATATTTCATAGGGCAAAGTATATAAATAGAGAAAAAGAAAAAAATCTTAAAAGTTGTATAATATGTGCTAATCATTCTGCAATGTTAGAACCAGCTTATATATATGTAACTTCACCAAAAGTATATATAATGGCAAAAGCCGAATTATTTAAAAATAATTTTTTTGCTAGTATATTTAAATATTTTGGAATTTTTCCAATTAATAGGGGTAATAAGGATGCAGGGAGTCTGTTACATTCAATAAATATTGCTAAAAAAGAAGGTACAAGACTTCTAATATTTCCAGAAGGTACAAGAATAATTGATGGTAAAAAAAGCGTTCCAAAAGTAGGACCTGCATTTATTGCTTGTAAATCTGGAGTTCCTATAGTCCCTGTATATATAACAAGATCTCCAAAAGCTTTTTCAAAGGTTAGTGTAATATATGGCGATCCTATCTATGTTCCAAGTGAATATGAAAACAATAAATCTAAGTTATATGATATATCTTATGATATAATGCAAGAAATATATAAATTACGTGATTTAGATACCACTAATAATAGAAAAGAAGAAGATAAAATATTAAATGGAAAACCACCAGTTGAAATTGTAAAAAGAAAAAGTAATGAAAAATAACAATAAATAAAGCAAAAGCATATTTCTATTATTCTATTTATTATTTAAGTAAAATTATTTGCCTTTTATAATATATTGTATTTTTTGTGATTTCGCTAAAAAAATATAAAAATATACAAAATTATGTTGACAAATGACTTGATTTATTGTAAAATATATGAGATGTAATTAAATGTTATTTGTACGTTAAAAATAACCTAAGATTGATATTTTAGGTTATATATTTTTTATTATACAATTTACATAATATACGAAAGGAAGATAATAATGAAAAACTTAAGAAATGTAGCAATTATTGCTCACGTAGATCATGGTAAAACTACCCTTGTAGATGCACTTTTAAGGCAAAGTGGAACTTTTAGAGATAATGAGCAAGTAACTGAAAGAGTTATGGATTCTAATGATATTGAAAAAGAAAGAGGAATAACAATTCTTTCAAAGAATACAGCTATAAAATATAAAGATATAAAAATTAATATTGTTGATACACCAGGTCATGCTGATTTTGGTGGTGAAGTTGAACGTGTACTTAAAATGGTAGATGGAGTTGTACTAGTTGTAGATGCTTTTGATGGTCCAATGCCTCAAACAAGGTTTGTACTAAGTAAAGCTTTAGCACTAAATTTAGTGCCAATTGTTGTTGTAAACAAAATAGATAGACCAGGTGCAAGGCCATTTGAAGTAGTTGATGAAGTATTAGAACTATTTATGGATTTAAATGCAAATGATGATCAATTAGATTTCAAAGTTGTTTTTGCTTCTGCAAAAAACGGGTATGCTAAACTTTCATTAGATGATGAAAGTGATAGTATGCAACCTTTATTTGAAACGATTGTAAACACAGTTCCAGAGCCTTCAGGAGACGAAAAAAAGCCTTTACAACTTTTAGTAACAAATATTGATTACGATGAATATACAGGAAGAACTGGTATAGGAAGAATATCAAGAGGTACTATAAAAAATGGATCTCAAGTAGCTCTTTGCAAAAAAGATGGAACTATTCAAAATACTAAAATAGGAAAATTATATACTTATTCTGGATTAAATAGAATTGAAGTAGATGAAGCAAAATGTGGTGAAATTGTAGCTGTAAATGGAGTAGAGGGTATTAATATTGGTGAGACAATATCTGATGTTACTTCTCCAGAAGCAGTAGATTTTGTTGATATAGACGAGCCAACAGTTTCAATGACATTTAGCGTAAATAATGGGCCTTTTGCTGGAAAAGAAGGAAAACTTATTACATCTAGACATATAAGAGATAGACTGTATAAAGAATTAGAAACAAATGTATCATTAAGAGTTGAAGATACTGAATCAGCAGATAGTTTTAAAGTTTCAGGCAGAGGAGAACTTCATCTTTCAATATTAATTGAAAATATGAGAAGAGAAGGATTTGAACTTTTAGTTTCAAGACCAACAGTTATTTACAAAATAATAGATGGTAAAAAATGTGAACCAATTGAGAACTTAACTATTGATGTTCCAGATGAATTTGTTGGCGCAGTAATGGAGAAAATTGGAAATAGAAAAGGTGAAATGACTAATATGTCTCCTTCTGCCACACAAGCAGGATATTCAAGACTTGAGTTTAAAATACCAGCTCGTGGACTTATAGGATACAGAGGAGAATTTATGACTGACACTAAAGGTAATGGAATAATGAATCATACTTTTTCTGGATATGAATTAGATAAGGGTGATATATCAACTAGAACTAGAGGTGCTGTTATTGCATTTGAACAAGGTAAAAGTACAGGATATGGACTTTTTCAAGCTCAAGAAAGATCAACATTATTTATTGGACCAGGTGTAGAAGTCTATGTTGGAATGATTGTTGGAGAAAACTCTAGAAGTGAAGATTTAACAATTAATGTATGTAAAGAAAAACATTTAACAAATACAAGAGCATCAGGAAGTGATGATTCACTAAAATTAATTCCAACTAAAAAAATGTCTTTGGAACAATCTATTGAATTTATCGGAGATGATGAACTAGTTGAAATTACACCTCTTACAATACGTTTAAGAAAGAAAATATTAGATCCATCTCAAAGATATAGAATAACAACTAAAAAATAAATCAATTAAAGGAACAACTTTTTTAAGTTGTTCCTTTAATTTAATATAAAAAACTTGTATATATAATTTTGGTATGATATAATATGACAAAATGTTAAATATACAAATATTAATATATTAGGAGGTACATCTATGTGTAACATATCGGTTAATGCTCATCTTGATGATGATAAAAAAAATATTGTTTTTATAACTGGAATGGAATACTTTAATACTACAGACATGTTAAAAGTACGGCTACGCAAAAAAAAGAAACAATTTTCTATTATTAGAAATGTATTAGATGTTCCATTTATTTTATCTTATGCTTCCACTTATGATGAAATAAAAAATTCTGTAGTATTTGCAAAAAATAGTGATTATAATCTGTTTTTTACTACAGAAGGTTTTATCTTTTGTGGTGATGAAGAAATAGCTTCAAAACTATACATTTCATTAACTAAAAATGATATTTTTTTAAGAGTGTTGTCATGTAATGATGAATCTTTTTTTTCATTAGCAGTTTAGTTTTAAAAATTAATATATTTAATCAATTACAATATACACTTAAAATTTCATAAAAAATAAGGTAGAATTTTCTATCTTATTTTTTTATAAGTAATTATAACTCTAATAAAACTTTATGCTAACATATTATCAAATATGTTGCATTTAATTTCAATTTGATATATAATTTATATTAATAATTAATATATGAAAAGAGGGCGATTAAGATGAAAAATACACTAAATAGTTTGTTTATTGAAGTAAAAAAAGATTATAAAATAATTCGTGAAACATATAAAATTTTAGAGACTACATATGATATGAAACTTTCAATTCATTCTGCAGGTCAATGGCTATTAGATAATATGTACATTATTGAGGAAGAATATGAATGTATAATAGCTGATAAAAATGTATTTAAAAATAGGAAACTACCAATGATAAAAACAAGAGATGGTAATAAATATATTAGTATCTTTTTTTTAGCATACGAATTAATAGAAAAAAATACTGGATATGTTGATCAAAATTTAATTCTTGATTGTTTAAAAGAACATCAAAAATTGTCTTATTTAACCTCAGAAGAGCTTGACTTGTTTATTTTAATGTTAAAATTTGCATTGCTAAAATTTATATCTTGTGTTTGTGGAAATATTGCAAACTCACAGTTAAAAAAGATAGAAGTAGAAAAATTAATTACTGATGATAGTGATTCTTCTGTCATGTTTAAGCTATATAATGAATTTGTTAAAACAAAAGATTTTAAAGAATATATGCTAGATACTGATCATATAAAAAATACTAATACAGCTTTTGTAGAGTATATGGCATATAAATTAAGAGAGCTTGGTCAAAAAGGTGAAAAATATTTTAACATATTAAAAGAAGAAGCAGAAAAAATTGGTTTTACAATTGAAGGTGCTATTGAAAAAGAACATATGGAAATTGCTAAAACAACTGATTTTATTGGTAGAGCAATTCTTTCATTTAAACAGTTAAAAGGAATAAACTTTAGAGAAATCTTTGAAAAAGTAAATAAAATTGATGATACTTTGAAAGATGATTATACAAATGAATTTAAAAAATGTGATTATAAAACTAAAAGTAGATATAGAAGATATATCATTAAACTTGCTAAAAAATATAAATTGTCTGAAGTTTACGTTGCAAAAAAAGCTATTGAATGTTCAAAAAAATATAAAAAACATGTTGGATTTTTTCTAATAGGTGATGATAAATATTTATTAAAAAAATCACTTAAAAAGCCTTATTTTGCTGACTATATACAAAATAATATAATTGAAAAAGTTAAAGTACCTTTATATATACTTGCAATTCTTGTAAGTTCTTGTATGCTAACTTTAGGTATAGCTAAGTATATAATGATATTTAATAATATATTTATAAATACATTATTTGCATTATGTATATTTTTGCTTAGTAGTGAAATTTCTCAAAAATTGTTAGATTATTTAATAAGAAAATTTTCTAAAGCCAAAGTTTTACCAAGGTTTGATTTTGCTAAAACTGTAGGTAAAGAATTTCCTACTTATGTGGTAATGCCTACTGTTATTTCTTCGATTGAAAAATTAGATGAAATGATTGAAAAAATGGAAGTGACATATTTAGCTAATCGAAGCGACAATATGTATTATATGCTTTTAGGTGATTGTATTTCTAGTGATAAAGAATCATTAGAGATTGATAAAAAAATAGTCGAATATGCAAAATATAGATTAGATTCATTAAATAGTAAATATAAAAATCCACACAAATTATTTAATTTCATGTATAGAAAACGTATTTATTCTAAAGCTGAAAATGCTTATATGGGATGGGAGAGAAAAAGGGGAGCTTTATCTCATTTTAATAAGTTAATTTTAGGTAAATTAACAAAAGAAGAAATTAATAATAAAATGTATTTAATTTATGATGATATAATTGATGCAAAATATGCTATAACTATTGATGAAGACACTCAGCTTTCACTTAATACAGCAAAAGATTTGGTTGCTATAATTTCACATCCATTAAACCAACCTGTACTCTCAAAAGATAAAAAAAGAGTTATAAAAGGGTATGGTATTATACAACCATCTGTGGGACTAGATATAGAATCAGCAAATAAAAGTATATTTTCCAAAATATTTGGCGGATTTGGTGGACTCGATATTTATACAAATGCTGTATCTAATGTTTATCAAGATGTCTTTAGCGAAGCAATTTTTTGTGGAAAAGGTATATATAATATTGAACTATTTGAAGATATAATGGCAAATGAAATACCAGAGAACTTAGTATTAAGCCATGATCTTTTGGAGGGTTCTCTAGTTAGAACTGGTCTTGCAAGTGATATAGAACTACAAGATGGTTTTCCAAATAATTATATAGCATATATGAAAAGAAATCATAGATGGTATAGAGGAGATATGCAAATAATCAGATGGCTTCTTAGTCCAAAATCTAAACTAAATATGCTATCAAAATGGAAAATATTTGATAATATAAGAAGACCCTTGATTGATGTAGTTGGAACTATTGCTATATTTCTTTCGATTTTTACAACTCAATATTTCTTTATAGCAACTATATTATATATATTTTTATCAATTAATGTTGGTAATATATTATCATTATTTAATCAACTTATTTTTGGAAGATCAAGACATACAAAAGAACTTCAATATATACCTATTATACATGGTTTTCAAGCTGATTTATTAACAATGTGCTTTAATTTTATTACAATGCCATATAGATCTTATATGTGTATAAATGCATTTACTACATCTTTGTATAGAATGATTATATCCAAGAAAAACTTATTACAATGGACAACTGGCGAAACTTTAGAAAAAACAGCTAAAAATACTATTACCTATTATTCTATAAATATGATATCAAATATATTATTTGGATTGATAATTATGGTATCATGTATATGTAAACCATTAAATACACTTTGTATTTTAGATTTAAGATTATATATTGGACTTTCTTTTGTTGTTGCACCTTTATTTTCCTATTTACTTGGAAAAGATCATTTAATAAATAGAAAATCAATCTTAAATGATAATCAAAAAAATGATATATTAGATATTGCTAAAAAAACTTGGAGCTTTTTTGACACAATGATGAATGAGACAAATAATTATATACCAACAGATAATTTTCAAGAAAATAGAAGATATAAAATAGCAAATAGAACTTCTCCAACAAATATAGGATTGGGTATTCTTGCAATTATCGATGCTTACGATTTGAATTTTATTAATATAAAAGAATGTATTGATAAAATAACTAATACTATAAATACAGTTATAAAATTAGAAAATTGGAATGGACATTTATATAATTGGTATAATATTAAAACATTAGAATCCTTAAGACCTAGATTTATTTCAACTGTTGATAGTGGTAATTTTATTGCATGTTTATATATATTAAAAGAATTTTTGATAGAAATTAAAGAAAAAAATATTTTCACTAATGAAGTAGTTAGTATACATGAAACAGCAATTAACGATATTTTAGAAAAAATAACAAATATAATTAATAATGTTGATTTTACAGTATTATATGATACTTCAAGAAATTTATTTTCAATAGGATATGCCCAAGAAACGGGCAAATTAGTTGATAGTTATTATGATATGTTAATGTCTGAGAGTCGAACAACTAGCCTTATTGCTATAGCATCTAGGCAAGTTACTTCTAAGCATTGGTTTGCACTTGCTAGAAATTTAGTAAGAGTAGACGGATATAGAGGATTAAAATCTTGGACTGGTACCTCATTTGAATATTTTATGCCATATATATTTAATAAATCATATGAGCATACCTTAATTGATCAATCACTATTTTTTACAAAATATAGTAATATTAAATATGCAAAAATTAACAATGTTCCTTGGGGTATCTCAGAGAGTGCATATGCAGTAAAAGACGAAGAATTAAACTATCAATACAAAGCTTTTGGAATACCTTGGCTTGGTCTAAAACGTGGCCTTAATGATTATTTGGTTATATCACCTTATTCATCTTTATTAATGCTACCATTTGAGCCTTTAAAAGTTTATAAAAACATATTGAAATTAAAAAAAATCGGAATGTATTCTACATATGGATTTTATGAATCTGTTGACTATACGAAAGAACATTTAGGAGATAATCAACATTTTGAAATAACTAAAACATATATGGCACATCATCAAGGAATGATTCTTTCTTCTATAAATAACTATATAAATGATGGTATATTACAAAAAAGATTTCATTGTGATCCTAATATAAAAGCATGTGAAATACTATTAAAAGAAAGAGAAAGAATGCATGCAAATATAACAAAAACTTCAAAAGAAAAAGAAAATACATTTAATCAAAAAAATGTTGATAAGTTTACTAGTTTTATTTCATGCGTTGTCGAAGATAAAGCAAATATAGAAAACAAAAAACCTTTAAGTATTGCTATGCTAAAAGGTCACCATTTATCTTCTATTGTTACAAATACAGGTGCTGAATATATAAAATATAAAGATAAAATAATAAACTCACAAAAATTTTCTGAGCTTAACGCTAGTGGAAATTATATATATATTACTGACAAGACAACAGGAAGAGTCATATCTGTTAGAAATACTGATATTAATTCAAAATATAATACAAATGCAAAAAAAACAATATGGACTAGTTCACTAGACAAAGTAGAAGCATATATTGAAGATGAAAACTTAGAAATAACAACAACAACTTTTTTATCTCCTGAGTATAATATTGAATTAAATAAAGTTAGTATGTACAATAACACAAATGAAAAAAGAGAAATATTAATTAATACATATATTGAACCTGTTATGACTGACTATATGACAAATATTGTTCATCCATCATTTAATAACTTGCAAATTGAAACTTTATATAATGAAGATTTAGACACTCTTATTGCACATAAAAGAAAAAAAGGCGATAATGATACTGATTTATATGTATATTCAAAACTTATAGGTATAGATTTAGAAAAACAAGTCGAAACAGAAAAACAAAAACTTCTTAAAGACACTCTACATTCTTATCAAAAAGATGTAGTTAAATATCCTCTTTGGCCTATACTTTCATATCGTGCAACTATAATACTTGATCCATATGAAAGACAAGAATTTACATATATATTAGGTGTCGCTGATACCAAATATAAAATATCTAATGCGATTGTAAATTTAGATAATTTAGGAATCGAAAAACAATATAAGTTATCCGGTTCATTAAATAACGTAACAGCAAGATATTTAAAACTAGAAAATACAAAAGCAGAAATATATAACAATATAATAAAAGATTTACTATTTAAAAAGAAGATAGAATGTGACGAGGATTATTGGAATGAGAATTTAAATCAATCTCTTCTTTGGAAATATTCAATTTCTGGAGATTTGCCTATAATTTTAGTATATATTGAAAAAATAGAAGATACTGGAATTATAAATGAATTAATTAATTTTATGGATTATTCAAAAAGTAGAGGAATAGACTTAGACATTGTAGTATTAATAGATGAGGAAAATTCAAATGGTCCTATCTATACATATATAAAGACTAGATTAGATAGAGCTACTTATATGAACTATAGTAAAGGCAACATATTTGTTTTAAATATGAAAAGTTTAACTAAGCAAGAAGTTACACTACTTTCATTTTTATCAAATCGATTTATTCAAGATATTAATGAACTTTTAATTGTAAGCGAAGACACTGATACATCAAATGGTTTAATTGAAATTAAAAATGATGAAAACAAGGAGGAAAGTACTTTTGAAAACAAATAAATATAATATTGAAAACTATATAGCATATAATTCATATGGAGGATTTAATCTTACTGGCGATGAATATCATATTTTAAATACAAATACACCTCTTCCTTGGTGTAATGTAATGGCAAATGAAAATTTTGGAACTGTTGTATCTAGTTATGGTACAGTCTATACATATTTTAAAAATAGTAGCCAGTTTAAATTAACTAATTGGTGTAATGATTGGATTACATTTGAACCCGGGGAAAAGTTTAAAGGGATTTATGAAAAAAATTATAATTTAGTATATGGATTTGGTTATACTAATGTTTTGGAAGAAGATGACTTTCTAAAGAAAAAAATGGAGATTTTTATTCCAAAAGAAGATAATATAAAAATTCAATATATATCATTAGAAAATAAAACTGAAAATGATTATACTCATACAATTGAATACTCAATAGCACCTGTTTTAGGTGTTACTTATGAAACTAATATCCCATATATTTTATGTAGATTACATAATGATGTTTTAGAATTTAAAAATCCATATAGTATAGATTTTTCAAATATAACTAGTTATATATTTACTATAAAACAAAATAACAATATTCATGTATCTTATGATACTGATAAATATATAACTACTGCAACTATTAATATACCGGCAAAATCTACAATTTCTTTTGCAATTATAATTGGTGCTACTGAAAATTCACAAGATATTGAATATATAAAAGCTAAGTATTCTACAAATGAAGATATTGAAAATGAACTTCAAAAGACTAAACAATATTGGAGATCACTAGTAGTAAAAGATTTTAAACTTGAAGATAAATACTTGGAAATAATGGCAAACGGCTGGCTTTTATATCAAACAATTGTATGTAGGTTATATGCAAAAAGTGCTTTTTATCAATCTGGAGGAGCAATAGGGTATAGAGATCAACTTCAAGATACCTTATGCTTGTTAAATAGTTGGCCTGAGAAAACAAGATCACAAATAATTTTGCACTCAAGTAAACAATTTGAAAAAGGTGACGTTTTACATTGGTGGCATGAGTATAATAATACTGGAATAAGAACTTACTTTAGTGATGATTATTTATGGCTTCCTTATGTCCTTTCTGAGTATATAAGTGTTACTAAAGATTATTCTATTTTAAATGTAAGTACAAAATACTTAGAAGACAAATCAATGGGTGATAAAAGAGAATTATATGATAAATTTTTAAACATTGATAAAGAAGATAGTGTATATGATCATGCAAAAAAAGCTATTATGTATGGGCTTTCTAGAATTAGTGAAAAAAATGGGTTGCTAGATATTGGAGACGGTGATTGGAATGATGGATTTAGCAGTATTCGAGGTCAATCAGTTTGGTTAACATTTTTTATGATGGATGTATTAAAAAAATTCAAAGAAGTATCTACTATAAAAGAAGATTTTAATATGGTAAAAACATGCGATAAATTTATACATATTTTTAAAAACAATCTAGTTGAAAACACTTGGGATGAAGATCATTTTGTTAGAGCTTTCTTTGAAAATGGAGATGTATTAGGTTCTAACTTAAATGATGAATGCAAAATTGATTTAATATCTCAAGTATGGGCAGTAATTGCATTGAAAAATTACCCTGATATGCAAGAGGAATTGAAACTATCTTTGCAAAGTGTCGAAAAATATTTAATTGATAAAAAACATATGATTGTAAAATTGCTTTATCCTGCATTTGATAAGCCCAAAAATAACCCTGGATACATAAAAGCATATGTACCAGGTACTAGAGAAAATGGTGGTCAATATACTCATGCAGTTACTTGGCTTGCTAAAGCTTATTTTGAATTTAAAGAATATGATAAAGGAGTAAATATTTTAAAGATGATTAATCCTATATCTCATTCTGATACAAAAGAAAAAGCTGATATATATATGGTAGAACCATTTGCAGTAGCGGCCGATATTTATTCGAATCAAAATCATATTGGCAGAGGTGGTTGGACTTGGTATACAGGTTCATCAGCTTGGATGTATAAAATAATAGATGAATATATGAAAAAAGGAAAGTAAATATATTAATATATTGAATTTTAAAACGGTATAAAGATAAAAACTTTATATCGTTTTTAAGACTATTTCAATAAAATAGGTTGAAAAATTAGAGTTTTATGATATAATATAGTAGTTAAATTTTTAAACAAATAATGTATATTGGAGGATAAAAAATGAATGTTAAATTAGAAAAAAAAGAAAAATCACAAATAGTGTTAGAATTTACAATGCCAAAGGAGGACTTTTCAAAAGCTTTAGATAAAGCATTTATAAAAAATGCAAAATTTTTCAAAGTTCCTGGTTTTAGGAATGGGAAAGTTCCAAGAAACGTAGTAGAAAAAATGTATGGTGAAAATGTATTATATGAAACAGTAATTGAAGATACTGTTGATGAAGAATATGCAAAAGCTGTTGAAACTAACAATTTAGAAATTGTTTCAAAGCCAGAATTAAATGTAAAACAAATTGGAAAAGATAAGGATTTAATATATACAGTTACTGTTTGCGTTAAACCAGAAGCAAAAGTAAGTAAATATAAAGAATTAGAAATTAAAAAAGTTGATACAAAAGTAAGCAAAAAAGATTTAGATGAAGCTTTAGAAGAAGCCAGAAGTAAAAATGCTAGAATTATATCTATTGAAGACAGAGCTTTAATTAATGGAGATATTTCAACAATTAATTTTAAAGGATTTGTTGATAATACTGCTTTTGAAGGTGGGCAAGCAGACAACTTCGAACTAACTATTGGTAGCGGCCAATTTATTCCAGGATTTGAAGAACAATTAATTGGAATGAAAATAGGTGAAAAAAAAGATATTACAGTTAAATTCCCAGAAGATTATCATGCTGAAAATTTAGCTGGTAAAGATGCAATATTTAATGTAGATTTATTAAGTATAAAAGCTAAAGTTTTACCAGAACTTGATGATGAATTTGCAAAAGATATTTCTGAGTTTGAAACTTTAGAAGAATATAAAAAAGACTTAAAACTAAAAGTTGCTGCTCATAAAGAAGAACATGCTAAAACTGAAAAAGAAACACTAACAATAGATAAATTAATTGAAAATGTTGAAGTTGAAATTCCAGAAGGAATGATAAACTCAGAGATTGATCAAATGATGGAACAATTCACTTCAAATCTTTCATATCAAGGTCTAACAATTGAAAAATATTGTGAGTATGTTGGAACAACAGTTGATGAATTTAGAAAAACAATGATTCCTAATGCAGCAAGAGATGTGAAATTAAAACTTGCTTTAGAATTTATTTCCAAAGCTGAAAATGTTCAAATTGAAGATAATGAAATAGATAAAAAAATTGATGAATTGGTAGCTCAATATGGTAATGAAGGCGTAAGTGATCTTAAGAAAAATGAAAATGCTAGAAATTATATGAAAGAAAAATTATTACAAGAAAAAACACTTGCTATTGTTGTAGATAGTGTAGTAGAAAAATAATTATATAATTAACATATGAATTTGTAAGGGGGAGTTATTATGTTAAAAGATAGTTTAGTTCCAATGGTTATTGAACAAACAAGTAAAGGAGAAAGATCATTTGATATTTATTCTAGGCTTTTAAAAGAAAGAATAATATTTTTATCAGATGAAGTAAATGATGTTACTGCGTCACTTGTAGTTGCACAATTATTATTTTTAGATGCAGAGGATCCAGGAAAAGATATATATTTGTATATTAATAGTCCAGGTGGAAGTGTAACAGCAGGAATGGGAATATTTGATACAATGCAATACATAAAATCAGATGTGTCAACTATATGTGTTGGTATGGCTGCAAGTATGGGAGCTTTTTTACTTACTGCAGGAGCAAAAGGAAAAAGATTTGCTTTACCAAACTCAACTATAATGATACATCAACCTTTAGGGGGTGCACAAGGTCAAGCAAGTGATATCAAAATACATGCAGATTTTATTATTAAAACTAGAGAAAAATTAAATAAAATATTAAGTCAAAGAACTGGAAAGCCTTTAGAACAAGTTGAAAAAGATACTGACAGAGATAACTTTTTATCTGCTGAAGAAGCAAAAGAATATGGATTAATTGATGAAATTATGTCTAATATAGATGAAATTACTAAGGAGAAATAATATAAATGGGAAGAAAAAAATCAGATAATATAGATAATATTATATTTTGTTCTTTTTGTGGAAGGTTTAAAGAAGAAGTAAATAAACTAATTGAAGGACCTGATGGTATATTAATTTGTGACGAATGTATTGAAATGTGTCATAAAATTGTAAATGATGAAGAAATAGATTCAGTTAAAAGTGATAATATAAAAAGTAAAAAAGAATTAATAGAATCACAAGATTTACCTTCTCCAGAAAAAATTAAAAAAGTTCTTGATGAGTATGTAATAGGTCAAGAAAATGCAAAAAAAGTTTTAGCTGTTTCAGTATATAATCATTATAAAAGAATAAAAAACATGGGAAAACTAGATGATGTTGAAATACAAAAAAGTAATATTTTATTATTAGGGCCAACTGGATGTGGTAAAACTTTACTTGCTCAAACTCTTGCAAAAACACTACATGTACCATTTACTATTGCTGATGCTACTACTTTAACAGAAGCAGGATATGTTGGAGAAGATGTTGAAAATATTTTACTTAGACTTATTCAAGCAGCAGATTTTGATATTACAAGAGCTGAAAAAGGAATAATATACATAGATGAATTAGATAAGATTTCAAGAAAGTCTGAAAATCCCTCTATAACACGTGATGTAAGTGGTGAGGGAGTACAACAAGCTCTTTTAAAAATAATTGAAGGAACTATTGCAAATGTTCCACCACAAGGTGGAAGAAAGCATCCTCAACAAGAATTTGTTAAGATAGATACTTCTAATATTTTATTTATTTGTGGTGGTGCATTTGATGGACTTGAAAAAATAATTACAACTAGAGTAGATACAAAAACCATGGGATTTGGAGCAAAAGTTAAAGATAAAAAAGAAATTGATGTTGGCGAAATACTTGAAGAAGTTGAGCCAAGAGATATAGTTAAGTTTGGACTTATTCCAGAACTAGTTGGACGTCTTCCAATTATAACTAGTCTACATAATTTAAATAAAGAAGCACTTATTGATATTTTAAGCAAGCCCAAAAATGCTTTATTAAAACAATATAAAAAATTATTTAAAATGGATGATGTTGATTTAGAAATAGAAAAAGATGCCCTAGAAGAAATTGTAAATTTAGCAATTTCCAGAAAAACAGGTGCTAGAGGCTTAAGAGCTATACTTGAAAATGTTATGATGGATACTATGTATGAAGTCCCTTCAAATAACAAAATCAAAAGTTGTCTAATAACTAAAGATGTAGTTACTAGCAAAGCTAAAGCTTTATATAAAATTGAAAAATAAACAATTATAAAATTATACCCAACTAATTTGTTATTAGTTGGGTATAATTTTTAACTACTTTTTTTTATAAAGTTCTAAATCTGAAGCTTTTAAATTAGCAGAAATTTTATTAATTACATATAAATTTTCATTATCATTAAACTTAATATAGTCTCCTGGTTTAACATCATAAAAGTATATTTTTTTACAATGATTAATTACTGGAAGCTCAGTGCTAAAAGATTCATCATTATATATACAAATACCTTTACTTGCACATATCCAAACACCTTGATGAAATTTAAATTCTAATTGCTTATCTTTATTTTCTTTCTTTTTCTTATTAGCAGCTTTTTTTTCTTTAACTACAGGATTGATAGTAATAGACTGTTTGGGTTCTACATTTTGATCATTATTAGATACAATTGCTTTTTCTACTATCAGTTCTAATTTATTTTCATTACTGTCTTCAAAAGTTTTTTTTGCATCTTTAATAGTGATTTCCTTAGGTTCATTTTTGTTAATTAATCCATTTATTTCTGAACTTAATCTAATATTTAATCCTCTATAGGTAGCTTCACCTAACATCTCTTTATCACTAGTAAATAAAATCACTTTTTTAAATTTTTCTAAAATTTCAAGATTAATTGTATTTGCTAAAAGATTAATATCAGTTAAAATTATATTACTATTATAACCAGGAATAGTATGAATAAATTTTACATTGTTCTTTTTTTTCTGTAAAAAGTAAATTAATTTTATAAAATCATTATGTTGCATTATTTTTTTACATTCATCAATAACACATGAAAAAAACACTTTTTGTACTTTATTTTCTATAATTTTAAAATCATTATTACAGCAACATCCAATAACACTACATGAATCATACACAAATATTGTATTATCTATAATTAAAGGAGTTTGAGAAATGACATTTAATGTTTCAATTTCTGATTCTACATCCTCAACTGATTCTAAATTGCATACTACTTTAATTCCAAAATTAAGACAAATAACTATTAAATCTTGATCTATTGTTCTAATACATACATCGCTATATTCTTGTGATTTTTTCAATACCAATGCATACATTAATAAAGAATCATTAATATATGAATTTGTATTATACATAGTATCACATGATCTAATTTGTATCCTTTGATTTATCCGTATACTTGATATTATTTTAGAATATGTTAAGTTCATTTCTTGTTTAGTTGATAATAACTTCATGAAATGAAGTGGGATAATCTTAAATACATTTTTTTCCTCTTTTCTTATTTCATTTAGATAATTTTCCTTAAGGACAGAAATATCATAAATTAGTGCTACTGGCTTTTTGTTTGATAATTCTTTCATTAAATTTTTTCCTTTCATATAAAGTATTTACTTT
>JAVXAF010000022.1:0-15274 GCA_036660635.1 Clostridia bacterium
ACAACCTTACTTTTTGGTTCGTTTTTGCATTGTTTATTTTTCAATGTACTCTCGCCACTAATTTTGTGACTGAATATATTTTAACACAGCGATCTTGATTTGTCAACATTTTTTTAACATTTTCAAAAATATTTTTTGTCAAGTTTTGTATGTTTAAAATATCAGTTTTTTACACATTTTTAGCAGTGCTTAATATATTACCATTTAATGTATTCTTTGTCAATAGTTTTTTTGACATTTTTAAAATAAAATAAAGCTTTAACCGCATTAAAACGTTTAAAGCTTTATTCATATACATTTTTTTATAAACTATGCCCACATTTTGAGCAAAATTTAAATTTAGAATCTGATATAAGCCCACACTCTGAGCATACTTTAGTAAGTGCTTCTTCTTTTTTTTCAGAATCTTTTTTATCTTCTTTTATTTTTACTGGCTTTTGCTTTTCACCGCAATTTGCACAATAAGAACATAAAATATCAATATCTTCTCCACAATTTGCACAAGTTCTAAAACCCTTATTAAATAATATTTTTTTATTCATTTCATCTATTTCACTAAGTAATTTATCTACTTTTTTTGACTCTTTTGTAAATACTTTGCCAACATCTTCCCCAGTTACATATGAATCATATACTGTTTTGCCTATAACTTCATATATCTTTTCAATCTCTAATTCTTTATCAGAAACACTAATTTTAAGTTTTGTGTCTTCAATAAATTTTCCGGATTTATCTGCAACAGTGTTATAAGTATCAGTAGCAGTTTTTGTCACCATTTTAGATAATTCATTAATTTTTTTCATAAATTCCATTTTAATGTACCCCCTATCTAATATATATCATAAAAATATTAATTATTCAATATTTTAAATTATTTTTTAACCACTTCTATTTTATCATTTTTAAAATCAATTTTAACACTATCATTATCTTTTATTTTTTTATCTAAAATAGCCTCAGCAAAAGCATCTTCAATTTCATTTTGAATGGCTCTTCTTAACGGTCTTGCACCATATGTATCATCAAATCCAACTTTACTTATATGCTTTATTACTTCATCTGAAATTTCAAGTTTAATATTTCTAGATTCGACTCTTTTTTCAAAATCTATTAGCATTAATCTAGTAATTTTTTCAATACTTGTTTCGTCTAATTTTTTAAACACAATTATTTCATCTAATCTATTTAAAAACTCAGGTCTAAAAATCTTTTTAAGTTCTTCCATAACATTACTTTTTGTTTTTTCATAATCTTTTGCGCTATCTTCTTTTGTTATAAATCCAATAGAGTGATTTTGAATTATATTTCTAGCTCCAGCATTTGATGTCATAATAATAACAGTATTTTTAAAGTCTACTGTTCTCCCATTAGAATCTGTAAGTCTTCCATCATCTAGTATTTGAAGTAACATATTAAATACATCTGGATGTGCTTTTTCTATTTCGTCAAATAATATAATACTATAAGGTTTTCTTCTTACTTGTTCTGTAAGTTGTCCTCCATCATCATATCCTACATATCCTGGAGGAGATCCTATAAGTTTTGAAACACTATGAGATTCCATATACTCTGACATATCAAGTCTTATCATAGAATTTTCGTCGCCAAATAAACTTTGTGCTAAAGCCTTTGTTAGCTCTGTTTTTCCCACACCAGTTGGACCTAAAAACATAAATGATCCTATTGGTCTTCTTTCATCTTTTAATCCAACTCTTGCTCTTTTAATAGCTCTCGAAAGTGAATCTACCGCTTCTTCTTGGCCAATCACTCTTTTTTTTAATGTAGCATCAAGCCTCTTTAACTTTTCGGATTCTGTCTCTGTAAGTTTTGAAACCGGTATCTTTGTCCAATTCGATAATACACTACAAATATCTTCTTCATAAATTGATGACTCTTTTGCCTTTTCATCTGTTTCCCATTTTTGCTTTTTCTTCTCTATTTTTTCTTTTACTTTGTTTTCTTCATCTCTAATTTTTGCAGCCTTTTCAAAAGACTGTGAAATTATAGCTTCTTCTTTTTCTTTTGATAGTCTTTCTTTTTCTTTTTCAAGAGCATTGAGTTCCTCCGGCATTGTAACATTTTTAAGTTTAACTTTAGAACACGCCTCGTCAATTAAATCGATTGCTTTATCTGGCAAGAATCTATCATTTATATATCTTTTTGATAATTCAACAGATGCTTTTATTGCTTCATCTGTTATCTTCACTTTATGATGTGCCTCATATTTATCTTTTAGCCCTTTTAATATTTTTATTGTATCTTCTACATTTGGTTCATCTATCATTACACTTTGAAACCTTCTTTCAAGTGCACTATCTTTTTCAATATACTTTCTATACTCATTTATTGTAGTAGCTCCTATAATTTGTACTTCTCCTCTTGAGAGTAGTGGCTTTAAAATATTAGCAGCATCCATAGCACCCTCAGCAGCCCCAGCACTAATTATTGTATGTAACTCATCAATAAACAATATTATCATTCCTGATTTTTTAATTTCATGAAGACAATTTTTCAATCTTTCTTCAAAATCACCTCTATACTTTGCACCAGCAATCATTGATGACATATCAAGACTAACTACTCTTTTGTTTTTTAATATCTCAGGAACTCTTCCTTCTTCAATCATCTGCGCTAATCCCTCAACGACTGCAGTTTTTCCAACTCCGGGTTCCCCTATTAAAACAGGATTATTTTTGGTTCTTCTACTTAATATTTCTATTATTCTTTGAATTTCCGCATTTCTTCCTATAACCGGATCTAATTTAGATTCCTTTGCAAGTATTGTAAGATCTTTGCCATATTGATTTAATGTTGGAGTAGAATTATTAACAGTAGCAGATGAAATGCCTTGGCCATCTTTTTCTATATAATTGTTAAATGGTGAATCATCACTTAAAAGTCTAATTAAATCTGCAAATATTTTTTGCGGATCAATATTTGCATCTATTAAAATTCTAACTGCTACGCTATCAATCTCTCGCATAAGTGAAAGTAAAATATGTTCAGTTCCAACATAATTTTGACCCATCCTTTTTGATTCTTTTCTACTATTTTCGATTATCCTTTTAGCTCTAGGTGTAAATTCTATTTCTTCATCTAAAGTATTCATAACACCATCAATTTTTAATATTTGTTCTTCAACATACGAAGATGTCAATCCTTGAGCAGACAATATTTTACTTGCCAGTCCCTCTCCTTCTTCTATAAGACCATATAATATATGTTCTGTTCCTATAAAAGAATAATTATGATCTTTAGAAAATTCTTTTGATATTTGTATTGATTTTTCGGCTCTTGATGTAAATTCATACATACTACTTCAACTCCTCTCTTATATAACTTGCTCTTTTTTCATTTTCTTCCTCTTTTGATATATCTTCTTTTAATATAGACTTTAAAGTACTAGAATGTATATCTATCATAAGTGCATTGATCTTTTTAAGTTCTGTTTCTTTTAATAACCCCAATGAAGTTCCAAGTCTTGCCTTTGAAAGCAAATTCATAGCCTCATCATCAGAAATTGTTCTAGCATTTTTTAATATTCCATACGCTCTATATATTTCATCTTCAAGTTCAATAGAATTTTTTTGTAAAACCTTTCTTGCTCTTCTTTCTTGTTCAATAATAGTAGCTACAACTGCCTCAACACCTGCTATTATATCTTGATCATTAACTCCTAAAGTTTTTTGATTAGATATCTGATACATATATCCAAGGCCCGCAGAATTTTCTCCATAAAGTCCTCTTACTGAAAACCCTATACTTGATGCTTGATCTAATATTTTAGATAACAACCCCATTTTATATAATCCTGGCAAATGTAGCATTACAGAAACTCTCATACCACTTCCAACATTTGTAGGGCAAGAAGCTAAATATCCATATTTATCATTTATTGCAAATTCTATTTTTTTATTCAACTCATTAGTAAATTCTACCAATCTATCGTAGCATTTTTCTAAATTAAATCCACTTTCAAAAGACTGTATTCTTAAATGGTCTTCTTCATTTATCATAGTAACAATTGTACTATCATCATTCATTAATATAGCTCCATCTTCATTTCCAACAAATTCTTTAGAAATAAGATGTTGTTCCATTAAAGACTTTTCTGTAATCTCATCTATATCTTTCATTTTAAATAATTTATACTTTTTATTATCAATTGAATCTTCAACTAATTTAACTATTTTTGAGAGTTCACAACTACTAATAGCATTTGGAAATTTATATCCAACTATACTTCTTGCAAATCTAATCCTAGAAGATACCACAACATCTGAATCCTTTGATAATTCTCTAAACCACATATTATTTATTCTTCCTTTCTATTTTTTTTATTTCATCACGTACAATTGCCGCTTCTTCATAGTTTTCATTTTTTACAAGTTCCTCTATTTTTTGTTTTAATCTTTCTATTTTATCTTCATTACTTTCTTTTTTTATCTGTTTGTTTACTACATTATCTATTTTTTTACTATCTGTTTTTACGTGCCTGTTTTTGCCATGCAATTTTAAAAATAATTCATCTAATCTATCTTCAAAAGTAGAATAACACTCAGGGCATCCAAATAATCCTGTTTTTGCATAATCATCAAAAGAATATCCACAATTTTTGCATTCTAGTTTTTTACTTTGCTCATAGTCAGGTATCGTTACAAAAATAGGAGAAAAAATATTCGAAAAATTAACAAATCCTAACTTTTTAGCACAGTCATAGCAAAAATGTAGTTCTTGTTTATTTCCATTAATGTTTTCCATATATTTAACAGTAGCTTCTTTTTTTCCACAGCTTTGACATTTCATAAAAATCACTCCTTTATACCATATTCATTATAATTGATTTAAATATATCAGCTCTAATGTAATCTTTTTTAGATGGATCAACTTTTTTCAAACTTTTATCTGACATTGCGGCTTTAACAAGTTTTGCTTCTCTTTTATCCAATATATTATAGCTTATAAAATCATTCAAGTAAATATCTACGACACTTTGTGACATTTTGTAACCTATTTTGTCAATTATATCAAAAATATATTTTGACTTTGAGCTTGCAAGTCGACTAATTCGTATATATCCACTTCCGCCTCTTCTACTTTCAACATAAAATCCAAGCTCTGGAATAAATCTTGTAGAAATAACATAATTTATTTGTGAGGGTACACAATTAAATTTATTTGCTATATCACTTCTTTTTAATTCTAAATATTCCTCTCCTTCGATATTTTGTCTTATATACTCTTCAATTAAATTAGATAAATTCATTATTTCTCCTTTTGAAAAAGTTTGACCTTCTCTGACTAATAATATTATAACTCTGTTTTTTTTATTTGTCAATATTTTTTTTATAATTTATTAAACTACCAAATTTTGTATTATCATACCCATATTTTTCTCGTATATCATCCATTATCTCTAAAACTTTTTGCTTTTTATCAACTTTTTTATATTTATCTGCATATTCAAATAAATTAATTTGTTCTTCATCTAAAGCTGAAACTAATGATGATACGTTTATCGTAATTGCTCTTACTTTTTCATTTACATTATAACTAATATTAAATAATTTAATAGCCATTGCACAAATATCATCAAAAGCATTTGTTTTTTCAATATTTTTTTGTTTGCTTTTTATTATAAACCTATCATTTTTTATACTTACACTAACATTTTGGCATTTCATATTATACTTTCTAAGTTTAAATGATACTTCATCTACAAGTTTCCTTATTTCATCTTCAATTGATATTATATCTTCTAAATCTTTTGAAAAGGTTTTTCCACTACTTATGCTCTTTGGTCTATATACCTGCTCATATTTATTAACCTCATCATTATCTAAACCATTAGCATAATCATGTATTAATCCACCAATTTTTCCAAGCTTTATAACAAGTTTTTGTCTATTATATTTGGCAAGATCTCCAATTGTTATTATTCCAAGTTTTGTTAATTCTTCATTTGTTCTTTTTCCAACAAATAATAACATATTGACAGGAAGAAAATTAATCTTTTGTCTGAAATTTTCATAAGCAATAATGCTAACCGCATCTGGCTTTTTTAAATCACTTCCAAGTTTTGCTAAAGATTTATTAAATGAAACTCCCACAGATATACTAAGACCTGTTTTTTCTTTTACTTCTTTACGTATTTTATTAGCTATTTCAACTGGAGATCCAAATATTTTTTGACTATTTGTTATATCAAGAAATGATTCATCAATGCCAAAAGGTTCAACTCTATCTGTATATTCTAAATATATGTCATTAACTAGTTTTGAGTACCTTTTGTAGTCTTGATAATGCCCTTCAACTAAAACTAAATCAGGACATTTTTTCTTTGCCGAGTATATTGTCTCAGCTGTAACTACGCCATATTTTTTGGCCAACTCATTTTTAGCAAGTATTATACCGTGTCTAAGCTTTGGGTCTCCTGCTACTGCCATTGGTACTTTTTTTAGCTCTGGTCTTTTTTTACATTCAACAGACGCAAAAAAGTTATTCAAATCACAATGTAAAATGTCTCTCATTTTTACCACCACTTCAATTATATCAAACATTAGTTCTAAAATCAAGTAAAAAAAACAACGTATTTAAAATACGCTGCTTTTAGTTATCTTTATTTATAATATACTTTAATTTTTTAAAATCACATTTTTAATTTAATACTCTTATGGTAATTTATCTTCTTTTTTATTTTTATAATGCTCTTCATATTTTTCTTTTGTTAATATTTGAGCATGAGACGTTTTTATATGTGGTTCTTCCACTCTGCTTTTTAGATCAGACATAAAGTCATCATCTTTTTTCTGATTATTTGTATCATTTTGTGCTTGCTTTTGTGCTTGCAACTCATTATAATGGTCTTTATACTTTACAAGAAATTCATTGTCATAACTTCTGTTATATTTGCCATCTTCATCTTGTCCTATAAATCCAATATAGTCAGTTGATAACTTATCTAGTTCTTCTCCTTTAAAAAATCCTTTGGTTAAACTAATATTTTGTTTAGCTAAATTTTTATAATATTGCTCTGTTTCGTTAATTAGATCTCCATTTTCTGCCCTTTGAAGATTTATTGGTTCAACATAATAAGATTTACCTTTAAACGATTGATTCTTTTCTATATACATAATATTTATCTTTTGTAAAAGTTTCTCTTCTACTTGTTCTATTTCACCAAAGTCTATCTCAGCTTTTTGACCAGATGAATAATTTAGTATAAACTTTTCTTTATTTTCCTCAGGTTCTTCTTGTGTTTCTTTTTTTCTTTTTAAAAAATCCATTATTCCCATATATATAACACTCCTTTTTATTAATTATACAATAAAAATAATATCGTGTCAAATTTTTAATTAAAATTGAAAAAAGGCACTTTAGTATTACCAAAGTGTCCTTATTTGTTTTAATTTCAAGCATCCGTATTCATGAAATCTTTTAGCCTCTTACTTCTACTTGGATGTCTTAATTTTCTTAAAGCTTTTGCTTCAATTTGTCTTATACGTTCTCTTGTGACTTCAAATTCTTTACCAACTTCTTCAAGTGTTCTCATTCTTCCATCTTGTAAGCCAAATCTTAGTTTTAATACCTTTGCCTCTCTTGGAGTAAGTGTTGTCATAACCTCTTCTATATGTTCTCTTAAAAGCACATCAGCAGCTTGCTCAGAAGGAGAAGGTGCATCTTCATCTGGAATGAAATTTCCCAAATTGCTCTCATCTTCCTCTCCTACTGGAGTCTCTAATGAAATAGGTTCTTGTGCTACTTTTAAAACTTCTCTTACTTTTTCTACAGGCATTTCAAGTTCTACTGCTATTTCCTCTGGTGTAGGTTCCCTTCCATAAGTTTGAAGTAAATGTCTTGATGTTCGTATCAATTTATTTATAGTCTCAACCATATGAACTGGTATTCTTATTGTTCTTGCTTGATCAGCTATAGCTCTTGTTATTGCTTGTCTAATCCACCAAGTTGCATATGTACTAAATTTATATCCTTTTGTTTGATCAAATTTATCTACAGCTTTTATTAGTCCTAAATTTCCTTCTTGAATTAAATCAAGTAAATTCATTCCTCTTCCAATATATTTTTTTGCAATACTTACTACAAGTCTTAAATTGGATTCAATAAGTTGTTTTTTTGCCTCTTTATCTCCATTTAACATTCTTTTTGATAAAATATTTTCTTCTTCATATGTAAGTAATCTTATTTTTCCAATTTCTTTTAAAAACATTTTAACAGGGTCATCAACATTTAAATTCTCAGCAAAAGATAAATCCCTCATATCTTCAAAAAGTATAGTTTTTTCAACTTCTGGTAAATCTTCTAGATTCGGTTCAATATCAAGTTCTGCCATCGTTGAGACTTCTTCTATAGGAGCTTTTTCAAGTTCAACATCACAATCTTCAATAGTTCCCTCATCCATAGCCGATACATCAAATAATGTAATATTTTCTTTTTTATCATTTTCTTTTGATGAATCAAGTATAATATTAAAATTAGATTTTGCAAGTTCATCATATATTTTTGAAACTTGCTCTGGTGTAAAGTTTTCATCATCAAGAAAATCAAGTATATCTTTATATGCTATTTTTTTATTTTTTACTGTTTCTTTAACAAAGTTTTCTACTTTTGTTTTTTGTTCTTTAGTAATAGTATTTTTAGATTTGTTGGCTGGTTTTTTTACTGAATTATTCTCTTTGTTTTTTATTTCTAATTTTTCTTCTTGTACTTTGTTTTTTGTTTTGATTTCTTTTACATTAATTTCTTTTTTTGTTGTTTCTTTAGTTTTTTCCATTAAATAAACTCCTTTTACTTTAATTTTGACATTTCAACAATAAGTTGACTTAGCTCTAATTGCAAAATTTCTTGTTCGTCTTCAGAAATGTTTTCATTCATTCGTTTAAGTATTTCATCTCTTCTTAAATATAGTTTTTCCTTATCCTTATTTTTTAATACATCACGAAGTAGTTTTTGTTTATCTAAACTTGAAATATCGATATACATTATATCTGTAATTTCACTTATTAACTCTTCGTCTTGTATTTTGGATATGATATCTATTTTATTAATATCATAGCTTTTCATTAAATTAAGGACAAAGTTATACACATTTTTAACACTTTCATTTTCGATATCTTTAACTTTAATGTTTTGAATTATTTTTTCCTGTATTTGTTTATCTTTACTAAGCAAAAGTGCCACAATATATTCTTCTTGTCTTTTCCTTATGTTAGTTACAAGTTGCATTTTTCTATTAATAATGTTCATATCAACAGCAAAGCTATTATCAACAGTTTTTTTTAGTCTTTTTTCAACCTCTTTTAAAATTGGCCCTGATCCTATATCATATTTTACTGCAATTTTATCAATATATAAATCCCTTTCAATATCATTTTCTATTTTAGATAAAATATTTGCAACGCCTGTTAAAAATTTAACTTTTGAGTCTATACTATTTTTATCTAAATTATTTTCTAATTTTGAAATTTTAAATTCTACTAATGATATAGCGTTGGTAACACAATCTGAAAATCTTTCTTTTCCGTATTTATTTATATACTCATCAGGATCTTTTGCATCTACTTTGTCAAGTATAAGTACTTTAACATTAAGATTTTTTGCAACTAAAATATCTAATCCCCTAAGAGTAGCTTCTTGCCCTGCACCATCTTGATCATATGCAATTATTACATTATCAGTATATTTTTTTAGCAATCTTGCTTGATTTTCAGTAAGAGCAGTTCCCAGTGAAGCAACCACATTTGAAAAGCCACTTTTTTGAAGAGCTATTGCATCCATATATCCTTCAACTATTATTATATTTTCATTTTTTTCTCTTTTTGCAAAATTAAGTGCATAAAGATTTTTACCTTTAAAATATATTTCATTTTCCGGAGAATTTACATATTTAGGAAGACTGTTATCTAATACCCTGCCTCCAAAAGCAATTGTTCTATCTCTAATATCAAAAATAGGGAAAATAAGTCTAGAATAAAATCTATCATATATTTTTTGCTTATCATTTTCTATCAGTATTCCACTTTTTAAAAGATCTTCTTTTTTAAATCCTTTTTCAATTAAGTACTCATACAAAGGCTTACTACCATTTGCATATCCAATACCAAACTTTTTTATTGTTTTTATGTCTAATTTTCTTTTTAAAATATATTCTTTAACTATATTATTTCCTTTATCTTCCAAAAGTTTTATTAAATTGTTATGATAAAAAATTCCCGTTTCTTTATTTATATTAAATAAAATATCTTTTAAATCTCTTCTTGTTTCGCCTTGTGCATTATTAAAAGATTTAACAGTATATTTATCTAAATCGATTTGGGCTCTTTGTCCTAACATTTCCACACTTTCCCAAAAATCTAAATTTTCTACTTTCATTATAAAAGAAATAACATTTCCGCCTTGAGAGCATCCAAAACATTTAAAAATCTGTTTATCCATAGATACACAAAAAGAAGGGGTTTTTTCTCTATGAAATGGACACAGCCCCATAAAGTTTCTGCCACTTTTTTTAAGTGATACATACTCAGATATTACTTCTACTATATCATTTTGTGATATTACTTCTTCAATTAAGTCTTCTAAGTAGTATGCCAAATAGGATCCCTCCTTCTTTTTAATTATGCTACCAACATTTTTATTCTCTCTTCTCTATTTAAGTATATATTAGAAGTATTTACAATAGCTATTAAAACAAGTAGTACTGTAAACAATGGCTGATATATATATATATTTAAATCGAAGAAGATGTTGCACATAAATAATAATATAAATATTAATTTCATAACTGTTGATTTTGTATCATATCTTCTTTTTAAAATCACAGCTAATAATTCAATTCCTATTATATACACAAATAACACCATATAATATGTCTTAGAAGTAGATAAAAAATTTGACATATAATTTTCTATTTTGTCATAATTTGATAAATTATTTAATGATATTGTAGACAAATTATTTTTATTTACAACTTCTAGGAAATTTTTTACTATTGATGAAGTAGCTAAACTCTTTTCAAATTTAGCACTTAAAACTAAACTAATATTAAAAACTAATGATGCTATAAAAATAATAACCACAAGCGAAACTATTAATTTATTTATATTTATTCTTTCGATTCTATAAAAAGTTTCTCTTTTTAATTGTGTAAGTGAGGCCATAAATTTTTTAGGGAAACTTATATGTGTTTTATCTAAATTATCTGTTAAAAATAGCATTCCTATACAAAGAATAATATAAACTAAAATGTTTATTCCAATAGTCAAACTAATTCCAATTGCTATACCTAATATAACAGATAAAATAATATATTTTTTAGTTTTTACTCCTCTTTGCTTTAGTTCATCAATCAAAATTTGCATTATAAATAAAGTCGCAAAAAATGTTAAACTTAATATTAATGAATTAAACATTACTATTTTATCAGTAAATGGATATAATTTCATAGAAGATGCAAACATTGCAAGTACTGACAATATATCACTTTTTGAAACATTAAATATTATTTTTTTAACGACTATAGATATTATAATTGACATAACAATATATCCGAACATTTCCAAATTTAACATATCTTTAAATGAAATATACAAAGATATAAAACTAGTTATAATAACTACAAGTCCCATATAAATATATCTATATATAAATGCAATTTTTCTTTTTACTTTAAGTTTGTTTAATTTATCTTTTATATACACATATGCTATTACTAGTAAAACTAGTATGGCAACATAAGCAAGCTTTATTAAATTGTTTGAAAAACTTGCACTTGATAATTCATTATTTAATAATAATTTTATATTTAAAAAACTTAAAAATACTATAAATACTACAAATACTGCTACGACTAAACTACGTGATATTTTACTTATATTCATCTTTTTACCTACTTTTTTTTAAGTCAACCTCTTACAATTATTTTAAATATTATTTATTATATATATCATTTACCATAGCTAACGCCTCATGAGTACCAACATCATAACACTCACCTTTAAAAACGTAAGCATAAGTTGGCATCTTTTTATATAAATATTGAACAAAATTTCCTGGAGCATCGTTTGAATTTCCATCTTCAATATATTCCCTAAAAATTGGTAATACATCCTTTGGATAAATATATTCTGCATAAACCGCAAGATTACTCTTAGGCTCTGCTGGCTTTTCAACAAAATCAATAATTTCCATATTTTCTTTTACTTGAGCCACTCCAACTCTTTTTAGCAAGTCAATATCTTTTTCTTCTCTTACACATACAACTGGTGCATTTTTTTCTTTGAAGAAATCTGTAAATTCATTTAATTTAAATGTAAACAAGTTGTCTCCTGCTATTATTAAAATGTCATCATTTATATTTTCTTTTTCTATTGTATAAAGTATGTCTCCTATAGCGCCTAATCTATCATCATTTGTATAGGTTCCATCATTTAATACTTTAATTGGTTTAATATTATTTTTTTCATTAATCCACTCTTCAAAATGAGGTGTATACTTAGCATTAGTAACTAAATAAATTTGATCTACTATATCTAAAGAATTTACCTCATCTAATATATAATCTAGTATTGATCTTCCACCAACTTTTAATAAGGCCTTAGGAAAATTTTCCGTTAAAGGAAACAATCTTGTTGCATATCCTGCGCATAATAAAATACATTTCATAAATAACACTCCTTATATTTTTAACAATCTGTTTTCACATTATAGCACATAAGTACTATAATATCAAGTATATTAAAAGAAAAATCAAACCTGATCTAACATAGCTAGCTCAGGTTTAACAATTCTTAGTATTTTTTATTTACATTGCCTCTAAATCATCTAATTTTTGTTCAAATTCAGATATTCTTTGCTCTGTCTCATATTGTTCAATCCTATTTAATGCATATAAATATTTTCTTTCTTGTGAAAGTAAAGATTGATACTCATCGTTCCAATCTTCATGTGATCTCAAACTAGAATGAACATCATTTAATTTTTCTTCTAAAACAAGTTTAGCTGGGTCAATAATTGATTTTGATTTATCTACTTTAATTCCATTGTCAACCATATGTGTTACAACCTCAGCAAATAATCTTTCTCCTTGTGAATTTACAGATTGATCTGTATTATCATGTAAAATATCAACTAATTTATTTACTTGATCAATACCAACCTTTTCAAATATTGAATCCACTCTAGAATCAATAAATTGTCCCTCAGTTCCAAAATCTTCTTGTCCCTTAATAAAAAGATCAACATTATTTTGAATTATTCTAGCTTGTGCTACTGGTAGTTCTTCGGTTGCAATTTTTAAAGCATGTCTATCATAATATTTTCTAAAGGCACTATTGCACATTTCTTGTGACTCATTATATGGTTTAAAAAACTGTGCATATTCTCTTAATACTTCATGTTGTGTTTTTTCTCCACTAACATTTTGCTTAAGTTCATCTAAGCTCTCGCCAAAATAAGCGGTAACTTTGTGATCTATGCTATCCAATTCATAGTGAGCAGTTCCTTCTTGTTTTTCTTCTTGTGGCTCTGCTGATCTAAGCATTAAATAATCATTGTTACCTTTAAAAATTTTCCCAAATATGTTCTTTACACTATTAATGTCTTCTAAGAACAAATTCCATTCATTTTTCCAAAATTCTAACATATCTACACCTCTTTAGTATACAAAATATATCTTAATAACTCTATGTTTTGTAAGCTAATTATATAAAATTCCCTAAGCAAAAGCAATAACAATACTATTTTATTTATATTTCATTTTGATTACATTTAGAGTGCCATTAGTTAGTATGTACTTTGGTTGTGGTTGTTATACCATATTTAAGTTTACCATAAATAAATTGTAAGTTGATTTATTTTATTATATATTTTTTGCTATTTTTCGCTTTTTTATATATAAACTTTATTTATTATTTATATTATTTATGTTTTTTGTATTTTTTCAAGATTCTATTAAAATTAAATAGTATAATAACAAAAGGTCAGCTATTGCTGCCCTTTTGTTATTATACTATTTTTATACTATTTAAATTCAATTGGTTGCATCAAGAATTCTTTTGCATTGCTTAAATCAGTTTTAAACTGTTGCATTTCATTAGCCCAAAATCCTGTAGAAGCTTCTTGACCCTTTTCTTGTATTTCTTCAGTAGTTGGCTTTAACATTAAATCTTTTTTACCATATGTAATTTCAACTGGTTGTAAACAAAATTCACCAAGAACTTTCATATCTTCTAAAAATAAACTCCATTCGTTTTTCCAAAAATCTTTCATTCAAACACCTCTTTTGTTTTCTTATACTTTTCTTAATAAGTACTTATATTATACTTTATAGTAATTTAAATTTCAACTACAATTTTGTAACAATTAAATTACATTTTTATTTCAATTATAAATATTTCCCCATTAAAGCTATGACCTCATTTTTGCTTTTAAAACCAACTTGTTTGTCTAAAAGTTTGTCTTCTTTATACACGCAAAGAGTAGGTATTGTATCTATTCCAAGTTTGCTTGCTATTTCTGGGCTTTTGTCTACATCAACTTTTAATATATCATAACCTGCTCTACTATTAGATATTTCTTCTAATACTGGTGCAAGCATCATGCACGGTCCACACCAAGTAGCATAAAAATCTACTAAGCAAATCCCTTTGTTTTTTCCTATTTCTGAATTAAAATTTTCATCATTTACATGTTTTATCATATATGTACCCCCTAAACTATTTTCCCATTTTCTCCATATACTAGCATATTTTTATATGGAAAATTTGCTAAAGCCCCATACTCCCATATATAAATATTAGTGTATCCTAAACTATTTAATATCATTATTGCATTTTTGCTTCTTGATCCACTTGAGCAATATACCATTATGGGTTTAGTTTGCTCTATAGGAAATATTTTTTGTTCTATTTGAGTAACTGGAATATTTATTGCATTTTTTATATGCATTAGATCATACTCGCTTTTTGTTCTTACATCTATTAATATTACCTGTTCATTTTCTATCATATCTCTTGCTTGCTCAAATGATACTAATTTATATGCACATCTATTATTTGAGCTTCTAGAATTAGAAAATATGGAAAATGGACTTGAATTTGTATTTGTATTTTTACTTTCGCCAAACAATATATTTTTAATACTTTCAAACATAAATTATACCCTCTTTCTTCTATATTATAATTTATGTATGAAATATTATTTTATGATTTATTTTTGCTTATAGAATGTTTTTGCAAGTACTACTTTAACTATTTCTAAT
>JAVXAF010000023.1:0-14953 GCA_036660635.1 Clostridia bacterium
TAATTGATAGTCTTTCATTAAATTTCCTCCTTGATAATTATATATTTTTTTATGTTTATTCCGTATGGATTTCCAATATCTTTTAAAACATTGCTTTTTTGTATCAAATATGAATTTATAAACTTATTCTTAGAAAAAAATTGAAAGCTATTTTCAACTGATAAGAATTTTAACTTTTTGGTTAAAAAATAATAAGAAATTAAACTTTGTGAGAGCAAAATAGAAACAAATATAATTATTATGACATGAATTTTATCTCACCCCCTTTACACGACTACTATAACACGCAAAACAAGTGATTGTCAAGAAAAATCGATCGCAATTTTTGACAACAAAATGTCAAAATTGTAATTTCGACATTTAAAAAATATTTTTATATTGATTATTTTATATATATTTGCTATAATATATTAGTAGGTGAACAATATGGAAAACAAAAGTATTTCTAAAGCAAATATAATGATCATTGATAACGATGTTAATATGATGGAAATCTTAACCGCAGTACTTAACAAGTATGGTCATAATGTCAAAACATATACCGAACCAGTAGCTGCAATTGAAGAGCTAAAAAAAACAAACTATGATATTCTTTTAGTTAATTATCTAATGACACCGGTAAATGGTGATAAAATTATTAAACTAGTTAGAGAATTTGATAAAGAAATCTATATTATACTTATGTCTATGCATAAGGACCTTGCACCTTCAATTGAAACTATGCAAAACCTAGATATTCAGTCTTATTTTGAAAAAAGTTCTAGATTTGATCAATTAATTATGTTTATTCAAACTGGAATAAAATATATAGAGCAATTAAGAAATGTTAAAAAAATGAATTTAAAACTTGAAATGTATTTAGTTGATTTTGTAAAAATATTAATTAATACAGTAGATGCAAAAGATCACTATACGGCCGAGCATTCTTTAAGAGTATCAAAAATATGTGAAGAGTTTGGCAATTTTTTAGGCATGTCTGAAAAAGATATTGAAACATTAACTACCGCTGCAAATTTCCATGATGTAGGAAAAATAGGTATTCCAGATAGTATCCTTTTAAAAGAAGGCAAATTAACTAATGAAGAATACGAAACTATAAAGTCACATCCAGTAATAGGTGCTAATATTTTTAGAACAACTGCTATATTCAACTCTGTTCCACCAATCATCGAATGCCATCATGAAAGAGTAGATGGCAAAGGATACCCATTTGGATTAAAAGGTGATAAAATCCCTTATCTCGCTCGAGTATTAACCATATGTGATAGCTTTGATGCTATAACTTCTAAAAGGCCATATAAAAAGATAGAAACTGTAGATTTCGCCTTAGAACAAATAAAAAAAGGATTCAATAATCAATTTGACAAAGATTTATCAATTAAGTTTATTGAATTTATAAATACTAACCAAACTACAATAAAAAGTATTCTTAGTTAATTTCCAGTCAATAGCAATATATTAGAATTATTCTATGTATATTGCTATTGCTTTCAATATTTTTTTATTATTTTGATCCATACAATCCATTCTATATCCTATAACATGCATTTTACAAAACATTTTACTTAAAAGTTCTATATCTCCTTCTAAATTATTACTATCTAACCATACTAATGATTGATTTATCATAATAAACTGATTTTTACTATCATACTCTCTATTTAAATTATATGGTAGTATATATCCTATTTCTTCGCATATTCTATTATAATTTGTTTTTTTTATTTTATCTTTAATCATTTCTATTAGTTTATGATAGAAATGATTGTTTTTCATACTAGTTATATCTTCTATATTAATATATCTTTTTTCTGTTTCTATATTATATGAGTTGGAACAGTCGTACTCGCCTCCAATTTTATCTTTTTTGAAATTACTATCTCTATTTCTTTTTTTTATTTCGCTATCTTTAAAGCTTTCCTTTTCACATTCGTCGAACTTTTCAAAACTTGGATTAATACTTATACCTTTTGTAGAGGTGTTACTTTTTCTTACCGAATATTCAATCACCTCAACGTCTAATGTGTTACTATCATCTTCAATAGAAAATAACATTCTTAAAAAATCTCTATTTATATATATATAATATCTCATACTTTTATATACCTGCCTATTTAAATATATGTGTCTCTTCTAAAATTAATTAATATCTATCCTTTCTTTCAATTTTTCAAATTTACTATTACCTATTCCTGGTATATTCATCAGTTCTTCAATACTAGTAAAAAAACGAGTTTTTCTGTATTCAATTATTTTGTCTGCTGTACTATTTCCTATTCCAGAAAGGCCCATTAATTCCTCTTTTGTAGCTGTATTTATATTTATTTTTGAACTAGGATTATCATAACTTTTTTCTTCGTTTGCATCATTTTTTTCTAAATTATCTACTTGATCAACCTTTTTTAATATCGTTATCTTATCAGAATCATTTAATTTTTGTGCTAAATTCATTTTTTCTATATCTGCATTTTCTTCAACTCCGCCACAAATGTCAAGTAAATCACATAGTCTAGAATTTTCGTTTATATAATAAACTCCGGGATTTTTAATAGCTCCTGTAATATATACTCCTATTTTACCATTTTTACTTCCTTTTTCTACTATATTAGAATTTACTTTTATATTATTATTTTTATTTATCACTTTTATTACTATCGATCCAAGCGAAAGAAAAAAAATTATTACTAGTATAATATATGTTTTATATTTTTTTGTATTTTTTATTATTTTATCCATAAAAGCTCCTCTCTTTTAATCATTTTGCTTTATTTTTAAACTGTTTTATTATATAATTACTTAAATGAGGTGATTTGTTGAAAACATTTAAGAAAATTATTTTACTCACATTCATATTTTTGAATTTTATATTTGTTCAACATTTAAATATTATAACCGCGACTACAACTAATATTAAGAATGATAAACTGAATATATATTCAAAATCCGCTATTTTAACAGACTTTGAAAGCGGAAGTATATTATTTGAAAAAAATATTGATGCAAAAGTTTTTCCTGCAAGTACTACTAAAATACTTACAGCTATTCTAGTCATAGAAAACTTGAATTTGAATGATAAAATTGTTGTTACTAATCGAGCTATATACTCTACGCCCGTTGGTAGTTCAATAATATATTTAAAACCCGGTGAAGTATTATCAGTTGAAGATTTGTTATATGGCCTTTTACTAAATTCCGGAAATGATGCAGCAAATGTATTAGCTGAATCTGTCAGTGATAATATACCGTCATTTATTGAATTGATAAATACAAAATTAAAAGAAATAGGATGCAATAACACAAATTTTACTAATGCACACGGTTTTCATGATAAAAATCATTATACCACAGCTCGTGATATGTCTATCATTTTTAACTATTGTATGAAAAATGAAACTTTTAAAAAAATTATAGAAACAAAAGAATATGTAATTAAAAAAACTAATAAATTTAATGAAAGAAAATTAATAAATACAAATAAATTATTAGATATAAAAAGCCAAGCCATGTACTATGAATATGCACTAGGTGGAAAAACCGGATATACAGAAGAAGCAAATGGTACTTTTGTTGGATATGCAAAAAAAGATGATAAACAACTACTATCATGTGTATTTGATAGTTCTCAAAACATAAATGGAAAAGAAGGTAGATTCTTAGATACAAAAACATTATTTGAATATGGTTTTAATAATTTTTATAAAGAAAAAGTATTAGACAAAAATAACTTTACATTTAAAATAATTGATAAAAGTAACTCAAAAGTTCATATAATTAAATTAAAAGATGATATATATTCATTAGTTAAGACTAATACGGTTATTATAAACTACAAATTAGATATTTTCAATACATTATATCAAAATTCTAATATTATACCTGGAACTATTATCGGGAAAGCGGACATCTCCCTAAATGGAGATGGTGTAAATCTTAAATCTAATTATGAATTAGATTATATAAACTCATATAATAGCTTAAGTTTAAAAAAGTCATATAAATTTATATTAACATTTATTTTATTTATATCTTTAAGCTTGCTTCTTATATTTAAACATAAATTAAATGCTAAACAGAATAAAAGAAAAGGTAAAAAGATACACATATAGTGTATCTTTTTTATCTTTTCTTTCTATTTATTTATCTTAACCTCTTCTGTAATAGCACTATTTAGCCAATCTTCTTTTATTATTCTTTGAGCTTCTTTTTCATCTAATATATAATAAGATAGATTATCTATATACTTCGCTTCACCCGGAGCAGTTAATGATTGTATATTGTCAACACTAAATTTTGTTATATCAGTAGAATACTTTAATGCTTCTCTTACTGTAACATTTGTATTTGTATTATTTATAACTATCTTTATTAAATCTGGATATTTTGTTATATTTTTAGGATTAACACATGTTTTTATAAACTCTTTCAAAAAATATTGTTGTACTTTGGTCCTTTGAATATCACCCATACCATAACCAACGGTCATATCGTTATTATGCCTAAATCTAACAAACTGTTCGGATTTTTCACCATTTAATAGCTGTACTCCTGGTTGTAAATCAATATGTAGCTTTTGAGTTGGATCATCATATTTCATTCTCATTGGAACATCTATTTCAACTCCCCCAACTGCATCTACCATCTTATGAACCATAGCCGTATCAAAAACTAAATAATAGTCTATTTGTGTATTTAATAGTTTTTGAATTTCCTCTACCAAAGGAACGATATTTTTGCCTCTATATATAGCATTTATTTTATTTCCTATACAATACTCATTTTTTACATAAGTGTCCCTTGGAATAGACATCATATACAGTTTGCCTGTATTTACATAATACTTTACATATATAATGGTATCTGTAAGATTTTCATTTATCCCGCATACAAGTGCATTTATTTCTGTTTTCTTTTGTTTATTTAAAGACTCACTACCATCAGCATTGTACTGTACTTGTTCTTCTCCTACAAAATAATTTATAGCATATAAAACTATCCAAATAACAATTCCAATCATACTTAAAGTAATAAATATTTTTTTAATAGTTTTTGCTTTTTTTTTCTTTACTTTTTTACTCATCTAATTGCCTACTTTCTACTATTTTTTAAAGTTTGAACTTAATATATTGATAAATATATTATTATTATATATAGCATTTGTTATTTTAGTGTTTTTAATAGTTTCATTAACAGTTTTCATAAAAGGCATTGGAGACAAAAATGTTAACAAAGTAAATATTAACCATATTTTAACTAGTGAAGATAATATCCCTAATCCCATTCCACCAAACTTATTTACACTATTTAATAAAGGCAAATCAAATACTAAATTTAATACTAATTTTAAAATACTTCCAACTATAAATACAATTATGAATATACCAATAAAACTAATTCCTTTTAATATAAACAATGTTAAACTTTTTGAAGCATCTTCTATTTTTTCTCCATTTATTACAGATTGTATTACTTTATTATATACTTCTGAATTTTTTGAAGCATTTAATTGTCCTTCATTAATATTTTTTTCTAACGAACTAGTAATTGAATTGTTAATTGTTTTCCCAAGTGTTGTATCATTTAAAAAATTTGCAACACTACTTTGCAAAGCAAAAGCCAAGAATATTGAAGCAACTAAGCAAATAAAACTTATCAATATTCCTACTAATCCTTTTTTATACCCACATAATGCGCCTAATGCTAAAAGCACAATTAAAACCACATCCAATATCATAATTTCATACTCCTTACATATTTGCTATATATACCTCGTTAGTGTATATTAATGCCGCTGATTTCTCGTTATTAAAAATTATTATTTCTTTAGGAGGAAAATTAATATCTATATTTTTAATTTCAATTCCCCATTTATTTATTACTTGCATTTTATTTTGATATATTAAATAGTTGATAAATTTGCCACTTTTTATAAATTTAGGCTCATTATCTACTTTAGTAATACTTATATTATTGTTGTCTAATCTATTTGTTATAACATTATATTTTCCATCTTGTGAAACCAAATCTTTTGAAATATACATATAATAATTATTTTTTATAGAAACATATGACATTTGATCTACATCAAATGTTTTAATATTCTTTAATTCTTTAGTTAATAAATTACATGAACTTATTTTATCATTTGATAACATTATAATATTTTGCCCTTGAATAATCAAGTCAAAAATAAAATTATTATCTATCTTAGCAATCGTAGTTATATTAGCTTTTTGACTGGTTCCATCAATTATATTAATACAAGATCCTATTTTAAACGATGAAGCATCCGTTTGTATTACAAGTAATTTATTTGCTTTTTCCAAAAGTTTAATATCTATTATTGCTTCAGAAGATAAATAAGCATTATATTTATTTTTTCCATTTTTGTCATAAACTCCTATGACTTTTTTATACCCACTACTAGAGTATTCTACAGCTATATTTCCATAATCATCAATATAAATATTATTTATATTACCTTCTATTTTTTTATTTAAAATTTCCTTTTTATTTTCAAATAGATATATTGTACCACTAGAGTTATTACTAATAGCCATATACTTCCCAAATATATATATTTTAGGAGTGAAATTTTCAGCTAATTTGTAGTCCCATGTTTTTTTGCAACTATTATTGTACGTGCTTACATATTGATTAGAGTATATAAGAAGTTCGTTATTGTAATTTTCATATATATCTTCCTGAGATGATACAATATCTATTTTTTTATTATTATCTATTTTTTCTGATTTATTAATGCTAATTCCTAAAATAGGCCCTATAGAAAAAAACAAATATATTATAAATATTATAGTTACAATAATTATTGTTATTAATATTGGCTTTGTTTTTATATATATTTCTTCTTTTTTTTCTTTCTCATTTTTTATATTTTGTAAAGCTTTTCCTTTTGATTTTTCTCTTTGTTCTTTAATTTTTTCTTTATATGAATTTAGAATATTTATTCCTTTTGATAAATTTTCTTCACTATTTATTTCTTTTAGCACCTGTTTTTTTGTTTTTTGTTTTTTATTTTTATTAATAATTGGTTTAATATAATTATTTCCTTTTCTCATAAAATTTCTCCCAACTCTTCGGATCAAAATATTTTCTGCCAATTAATTCATCAGGAAGATATTTTTGTTCAACTTGAGCGTTTTCATAATCGTGCGGATATTTATATCCAACTCCATAACCAAAATCTGACATATTAGAAATAGACGCATTTCTAATATGCATCGGTATTTGACCTATATTGGCATTTTTCACATCTTCAAGTGCAGCGCTTATTCCTCTATATGAGCAATTTGATTTAGGGCTAAGTGCTACAACTAGTGCTGCTTGAGCAAGTATTATTCTAGCCTCTGGCATACCTATTTGATATACGGCATTCATTGCGCTAACGGCTAAAACCAATGCATCATTGTTTGCACATCCAACATCTTCAGAGGCTTGTATAACAATTCTCCTTGCTATAAACATTGGATCTTCTCCGCCCTCTATCATTCTTGCAAGATAATGCAAAGTAGCATCAGGATCAGACCCTCTCATTGACTTTATGAACGCCGATATAACATCATAATGTGAATCATCTGTTTTATCATAAATCGATTTTTTCTGCTGAATACAATTTCTTATAACCTCTTCGTCAATATTTATTTTCCCTTGACCATCCAAATTAGTTGTTAAAACAGCAAGCTCTATAGCATTAAGTGCTGTTCTTACATCACCATTAGAATTTGTTGCCACTATATTTAACACATTATCGGCTATTTTCAAATTATAATTTCCAAGACCACATTCTTTATTAGTAATACAGTTATTTAAAATATTTATTATATCTTTTTTTTCAAGTTCTTTAAAATTAAACACAGTAGACCTTGATATTAATGCTTTATTTACAGAAAAATATGGATTTTCTGTTGTAGCACCTATTAGAATTATTGTTCCTTTTTCAACATGAGGAAGAAGTGCATCTTGTTGCAACTTATTAAATCTATGTATCTCATCTATAAATAAAATAGCTTTTCCTGTTGGATTAGTAAATATATTAGAAGCTTCCTCAACTACTCTTTTTATATCTGCTACGCCTGATGTGGTTGCATTTAAAGTCATAAATTTATTTTTAGTAGTATTTGCAATAACTCTAGCTAATGAAGTTTTTCCACATCCAGGTGGCCCCCAAAATATAGCAGAGGTAAGTTTATCTGCCTTTATTAATCTATATAACAATTTGTCTTTTCCTATAATTTCTTCTTGACCAAAGAAATCATCTAAACTTTTAGGTTTCATTCTATACGCTAATGGTTCCATAGTTTTCCCACCTTTTGCACCTTTTAAATAATTATATAATAAAAACAGTCTATTTACAACAATGAAAAACAAAAAATCACAATATATTGTGATTTTTGCAAACTTTATCTTATATTTTTTAATTACATAAATTGATCTATTATGTTTTGTTTTGTTATTCCATACAGTTCATATAGTTCTTCCATTTTACCAGATTTTCCAAACATATCATTTACACCTATTTTAATTAACTTTTTAGGATGATTTTCACATAATACATTTTCAACTATACTTCCTATTCCACCTATCTTACTATGATCTTCTATTGAAATTAATTTATTTGTTTGTGTAGCACACTTTATGATTTCTTCTTTATTTACAGGTTTAATACTATATAAATCTACAACTCTTACATTTATATTTTTAGTTTTTAAAAATTCTTTTGTTTCTAAAGCAATATTTACTGTATTTCCTACTGCAAAAATTGTTCCATCTATTCCATCTCCAAAAGTATGTGAACCTCCAATTTTAAAACTATTATTCATATTATATATATCTGGCACATTATTTCTTCCTAATCTTATATATTTTGGTCCTATTTTTGTCATTGCACAATTTAATATTTTTTTTGTGCTGATATCATCTGCGGGGCACAAAATGCTCATTCCTGGAATAACGTTCATAAGTGCTATATCTTCTATGCATTGATGCGTTGCGCCGTCTTCACCCACTGCAAGGCCTACATGTGTAGCACATAAATTAATATTAACATTAGAGTATGCAGCTGTGTTTCTAATTTGCTCATACGCCCTTCCGCAAAGAAACATTGCAAAAGAAGAAGCAAATACTGTTTTACCTGCAATAGCCATGCCACAAGCAGTTCCTACCATGTCTTGCTCAGAAATTCCAATATCAAAATGTCTTTTCGGAAAAATTTTTTTAAATTCATCCGTATATGTTGCTTTTGCAAGATCAGCATCAAATACTACAATATTGTCATCTTCTCTTCCTTTTTCTACTAAAAATTCTCCATACGCTTTTCTTGTTGATTTCATAATATCACCCTTTCTAACTTAATTGGCTGATCGCGGTTTTATATTCATCTTCGTTAAGTGCTTTTCCATGCCAAGATACTTGGTTTTCCATAAAAGATATACCTTTTCCTTTTATTGTACTTGCAATAATACAATTTGGCAATGTACTATTTTTAGCATTTTGAACTGAATCGATAATTTCATTATAATTATGTCCATCTATATTTTGAACATAAAATCCAAAACTTTCAAATTTTTCTTTTAACTTATCCACATTTTTAACATCTTTTATATCACCATCTATTTGAAGCCTATTATTATCTACAAACAATATAACGTTAGAGAGCATATATTTACTGGCACTCATTAAAGCTTCCCAAATTTGTCCCTCTTCTAATTCTCCGTCTCCCACTAAGCAATATACATACCCTTCTTGGTTTGATATTTTTTTTGCTAACGCCATTCCATTTGCAATGGAAAGTCCTTGTCCTAAAGAACCACTTGAAACATCTACTCCATTAATTTTATTGCTTGGATGACCCTCAAGATAACTATTTATTTTTCTTAACGAGTTTAAATCATTTCTATCTATAAATCCAGCACTTGCTAAAGTTGCATAATATGCTGGTGCTGCATGTCCTTTTGATAAAATGAATTTATCAATTCTTTTTCCATCTTTATCCACATTTAAATTCATAATATTATGATATAAACATACTAAAATATCTACGCAAGATAAGCTTCCCCCAGGATGTCCTGAACCTGCTGAATAAATCATATTTATAACATCTGTCCTTATTTTTTTTGAGATATATTTTAGTTCTTCTACTTTTCCCATATAAGTTTCCTCCTAATATTGTTTAAATCCTTTTCCTATAACTTCATTGCTAGTTGTAATATACATTATAGCATCGTTATCGCAATCTTTTACAATTTTTTTTAATTTCGCAATTTGAGGCCTTGTCACAAGGCATAATATTGTTGTTACACTATCTCCTGTATGAGCTCCTATTGAAGTAGTGATAGTAGCTCCTCTTTTTAAATCAATTAATATTTTTTCTGTAATTTTTTTTTGCTTTTTTGTTATTATATTTACAACTTTTGTATAATATATTCCTTCAAATATAATATCAATAACTTTTGTAGAAATATATAATGCAATTATAGAATAAAGTCCAATGTTAATATCTTTAAATACAATAATAATCCCTGAAATTATAAAAACTTCAATAATTAATAATATTTGGCTTAAGCTTTGTGCCGAAGTAGCTTTATATATAAGCTGTGCAAGTAAATCTGAACCTCCGGAACTTGCTCCTGCTTTTAGAGTAAGAGAACTTCCAATTCCAACTATCAATCCACCAAATATACATGATACAAATAAATCTATATTTGTTGTTCTTGCTATCAAATTATAATTAAATACTTCTAAAAATATTGATAACAATATGATTGAAATAATTGACTTTACGCTACTTTTAATACCCAGTTTAAAAATTGATGAAATTAATAAAGGCGCGTTAATTATCAAAACAGTTACTCCAAACGGAATATTAAATATATAATATAGAAGTGTTGCTATACCACTTGCTCCCCCTGTTGTCATTTTATGTGGTAACAGAAACATATTTATACCCAAACTAATAAAGTACGCTCCTAAAGCTATTAATATTAAATCTGTCACCATTTCCAATACTATTTTTGTTTTATTTTTATCTTTAATTATTTCATGTTTTTTCATTTTTTTCTCCTATAATACTTATATTATAGGCAAAATTGAAAATATTATATACTCTATTTAACTATATCTGTTTTCTTATCTTATCTATATACGAATAATCTGAAATATATTTTTCATATTTTTTTTCTAATATTTTTTTTACTACTATATCAAAATCTTCTCCATCTTTATAGCACTCTATATATCCCATTTCTTGTAAATTATTACAAACTTCGATTTGATGATCATTTATATGTTCCTTATATTTTTTTAAACGTGGAATTGCTAAAATTTTTTTCTCTTTCTTTAAAGCAGTAAAAATAGTTCCCACTCCACCATGGCAAATAACTAGATCAGATTTTGACATAAATTTTTCAAATTCATCTTGTTCCATAAAATCAAAACATTTGATTTTATTTGAATTATATTTAGTATTTCCTATTTGAGCTACAATCTCACAATCTTTTAAGACTTTCGAATTTTCTACAAGGCTCAATATTCTAGGAAATTGTTGCTTTTGCGTTCCTAAAGATATAAATACCATTAAATTAACCTCCCTAAATATTCAACTTTTTTATATTTTTCAACTAAAGACTCCCACTGCACATAAAATTTATCTGCAAACTTGTAAACATTTTTTCCAGTAACCGAAAGCGTTGATGTTCTTGCTAGAGATTCTATATAAATAACTTTAGCTCCAAATATTTTGCCAACAAAGCACATAATTCCACCTGTTTGTGCTCCTGTACTAATAATTGTTTGAGGTTTAAACTTAATTACTATTTTTAAACATCTAAAAATATTTATAATAATTGTATACAAGTATTTTATTTTATTTTTATTAGGCCCATATTTTAAAAACTGAGTATTATATTTTTCTTTTAACTTTTCATTTGTTTTAGTTAATTCGGTTACAAGTAAATACTCATATTCATTAAATAATTTACTAAATTTTAATATTTCCGTTAAATGCCCTCCTGAGCTAGCTACAAATATTACTCTTTTCAAATTAATCACCCTTTACCTTAATCTGTATATTATATTTTTTTTCTAAATAATCCTTATTTACTTTTTTAGGTCCTACTACTAAAGAAATATATCTTGATTTGCATTTTATTTGCAACTCAAAATCACTTTTATTTTTATTAATTATTTTTAATTTCGCGATTTTTTTATCAAGTTTTTCTAAAATTAATTTTGCAAATGCATACTCAGCAAAATTATCACAGACGGGACCCCTAATTTGTTTATTACTTTTTGCTATTTCATCAGTTGATTGTAATCCTACTCTTATTATTGCAACATTTGTTTTTGTACATTCTTTGATTATCAAAGCAGTTCTTTTAACTGCATCATCAAATTCAAGTGGAATATACTTTTTCTCTAAATACATATTATATAATTCACTTGGATAAATAACATAAACAGGATAAATTCTTAGTTCTTTAGGTTTTAATTCTAAAACTTGCCTTATAGTTTCTACCTCTATTTTTTCAGTACTAGTTGGAAGACCCACCATTATTTGAATTCCTAATTGAAATCCAAATTTTTTTATTAATTTTGAAGCTATAATTACGTCTTCTTTAGAATGTCCTCTTTTTGAATTATTAAGAACATCATTATCCATGGATTGCACCCCAAGTTCAATATTTTTAACATGATATTCCTTAAGAATTTTAAGTATTGGATTAGTTATATAATCTGGCCTAGTAGAAATTCTTATACTTTTTATTTTTTTCATATCTACATATTTTTTTGCAACTTTTAAGTATTCAATTTGCTCTTCAATATTTAGACCTGTAAAACTTCCTCCAAAAAAAGCTACTTCTATTTTTTTACTATTTTTATCAAATTGAGCAAGTTTTTCTTGTATTAATTTGTCTACTTGCTCAGGAGTAATTACTTTGAGTTCTCCGCTTATTTTCTTTTGATTACAAAATACGCATTCATTTTTACATCCCCTATGAGGTATAAATATAGGTATTGTATACTGTTTTGTTTTATTTGTAATATTTTTTATTTCTTTTTTTATATTAAGATTTATACTTTTTTTCAAGAGCATCTTTTGCAGCGTTTTGTTCTGCTTGTTTTTTGCTTTTTCCAATTCCTTCACCTATTTTATTATCATTAAATAATAATTCTACCTTAAAAGTCCTATCGTGAATAGGCCCTGCTTCTTCTATAGTTATATATTCAATTTTAACATTTCCATTAATCTGTAATTTTTCTTGTAATTTAGTTTTATAGTCAGCATTAAACTCCTCACCATTTAAAACTTTTTTTATTTCTTCATCTAAAAGTTGTAACACTATTTTTCTTGTAACAGCATAACTTGAATCTAAATATATAGCTCCTATAACTGCTTCAAAAGCATCTGCAATAATTGCTTCTTTTATATTATATGAATCTTCACATTTCCCAAGATATATATATTCTTGCCCATTTATCTGTTTCATTGCAATGCACAAAGAATTTTCACAGACAATAGCTGCTCTTTTTTTTGACATTTGTCCTTCACTTAAATAACCGTCTGCTAAATAAAGCATTTCTGAAATTATATGTTCTAGAATTGCATCCCCAAGAAACTCTATTCTCTCATTATATTCTTTTTTCTTAACACCGGTCTCATAAGCAAAAGATTTATGTGTAAGTGCCAACTTTAAAAGTTCTTCATTTTTAAAATTATAGCCCAAACTTCTTTCAAAATTGCTAAGTAGTTTTTTGTTTTCCATACTAATACCTCTTTTATTATATTATAACCAAAAAAGATGTAAATTTCAACAAAAATTCTCGTTTATAAAAAAAAGATTAACTTGTTAAAGCTAATCTTAATATATTCACATATTTATTATTTACTTATTTGCACTAATATACTCAACGGCATCCCCAACTGAAGTTATTTTTTCAGCTTCAGTTTCTGGTATTTCAAGATCAAATTCTTCTTCTAAAGCCATTATAAGCTCTACTATATCTAAAGAATCCGCTCCCAAATCATCTATAAATGTTGTTTCCATTGAAATTGTATCTAAATCATCTATTCCTAATTGTTCACTAATTACTTCTTTTACTCTTTCCAAAGTTGCTTCCATCTTATATTGCACCTCCTTGATAACTTTATATACATATTATCTATCATTTATTCCGTAAAGTCAATACTATTTTTAGATTTTCACAAAAAAAATCACTTTTAATAGAATTTTTTTTGGTTTTATTTTTTAAAAATGAATAAAAAAAATCAAATTACACATCATATTAAAAAAAGAAAGGAGCTATAAAAAGATGAATATTTCAAATTTAAAAATAACAGAAATTATAAGTGTTCTTTTAAGTAAAATCGCTGAACTAACTAAGACAACAGATTTATCTAAAATTAATTTTACACATATAACAAGTTTTATTATGTTTTCATTAATTCTATTTTTTACATCTACTGTTATTCTCTGGCTTTTAAAATCTATAGCTTTATATAAAATGGCTAAAAATAAAAACGATCCATATGCATTTTTAGCTTTTATTCCATATTTTTGCCTTTTTGTTGAAGGAAAAATTATAGGTGAAACTTCTATATTTGGTATAAATATAAAACATACTGAATATTTGCTTCCTGCTTTGTTAGTATCTTGTTTGTTTCCTTTTACTATGCATATAAGCTTTATTTTACTCATTTTGTTTTCACTTGCAATAACTTATAAATTATATAAAATGTACATTCCTCATTTAGCATTGGTTTTATTCATACTTACTATAATACTTCCTGTTATAATGCCTTTTGTACTCTTCTTTATAAAAGACAATTCTGCCCAAAGTGTTTAATTAACATATAAAAAAATAGGGCATAAGCCCTATTTTTATTGGTTCTATAATAAATGTTGGGGTGTAAAGTTAAACAACTTTGCACTTCAGCATT
>JAVXAF010000024.1:0-13808 GCA_036660635.1 Clostridia bacterium
TGTATTTATTATGTGTCTTTTTTTCTAAGTGCGTCACTTAATTTTACCATTTACACTAATTTGATATAATGTAGATATGAAATTGAATTATATAATTAAAAAAGAAGATACAAACAAAAAAATAAAAGAAATAATCAAAAACAAACTTTTTATTTCTAACAATTTGTTAAAAAAATTAAAAGATACCAATAGCATTTTAGTAAATAAAAATAACGTATTTATAAACTATATTGCAAAAGAAAATGATAAAATAGAAATTTTGTTAGATAATATAGAAGAAAAAAAATTCAGTAATAAATTTAAACTAGTAGATATTCCTTTTGATATTTTGTATGAAGATGAATATTTATTAATTGTATCTAAACCCTCAAATATGCCAATTCATCCAAGTAATCATAATTATGAAAATACTTTATCAAATATAGTTGCTAGTTACTTAGAAAAAAAACAAATATTTGGAATACATATTCTTACTAGATTAGATACAGATACTAGTGGAATTTGTATATTTGCAAAAAGCATGTATATACAAGATCTTTTTAACAAAAAAAAATCTTATATCAATCTTACCAAAGAATATATTGCATTAGTTAATGGTATTGTACAAAAAAAACATGATATAATTGAAAAAAAAATAGGTAGAGATAAAAATAGTATTATTTTAAGAAAAATAGATGAATCAGGTGAGTATGCAAAAACTGAATATTATAAATTATATGAAAACAAAAATCAAAATTACTCTGTTTTAAGTATCATATTACATACTGGTAAAACTCATCAAATTAGAGTACATATGGCAAGCATTGGTCATGTTCTTTTAGGAGATGATCTATATGCAAATGTAACTTACACAAATAATTTTGATAATATAATGGATTTAATTTCAAGGCAAGCCCTTCACTCATTTAAAATTTCATTTAAGCATCCCATACTAGGCAAAATAATAACAATTAAATGTAAAATTCCAAAAGATATACAAAAATTAATTCCTATAGATTAAATTACTATAGGAATTTTGATTTACTAAAAGTATATGATTTTTAGTATATTGTATTATTTCTTAGTATATATTACATGTTGAAAATAAATCCCATTATCTGAGTTTTTCTTTAAAACTTTCATATTATAATTTTCCTTATTGAATTTAGGAAAATATACATCTGCCGATTCATCTTGAGAATCAATTTCAGTTAAAACTAGCTTATCAGCTATATCAATAAACATAGCATATATACTAGCACCACCAATAATAAAAAGTTCTTTTTGGCTTGAAAGTTGACTACAACGAGATATAAATAAATCTTTTTGATTAAATACTTCTGAATCTTTAATATCTTTATTAAAGTTATTATCAAAACTTAAAATAATATGTTTTCTTCCCGGTAATATTTTAGGTAAAGATTCAAATGTATTTTTTCCCATTGCGACAGTTGCCCCCATTGTTTGTTCTTTAAAAAACTTTAGGTCTGATGGTAATTGCCATAAAAGATTGTTATTTTTACCAAGTTCTCCATTTTTGCCAATAGCCGCTATTATTGTTATCATATAGCTACCTCCATTTTTATTTTTCCTAGATTTTCATATCCTACAAGTTTAATATCTTTTAATTCTTTTGAATTATCAAACTCAAAGAAATCTTTTATCTCAGGATTAATCCATAATTTAGGTGCTAGAAGACATTGACTTTTTCTTGCAATTTGAATATTTATTCCATCAAATTGATTAACATATACATGAGCATCATTTATTATCCATGTCATTTGTCCTACCTCGAGCCCAGTAACGTGTGCAATCAAATGTACTAAAACAGCATATTGAGTCACATTAAATGGTAATCCTAAAGCAACATCACAAGAACGTTGTGTAACTAAACAATTTAGTTTTCCATCTAAAACTCTCCATTGTGTATTCCAAACACATGATGGAAGTGCAGCCGTTGCAATATATTCATTTTGCCATAAACTCATAATCATTCTTCTGTCATCAGGATTGTTCTTTATTTTCTCAATTAAATCTTGAACTAATTTAAAATGTTTAACAATCCAACCATATGCAGTTCCAATAGTATATGAATTTTCTATTCCAAAATCTTTTCCTTGATAAAAACCATTTTCATCTATTTGCCACTCATTCCAAATTTTAACCCCGCGTTCTTGTAGCCATCTTACATCGTTACTTTGTTCTTGATAAAACCAAAGCATCTCTAATACTGCACTTTTAAAAGCAACTTTTTTACAAGTTAAAATTGGAAATTCCTCTTGTAAATCAAAATGTAAGACTTGATGCACTACACTTCTTGTATCTATTCCAGTTCTATTATGACATAAAACTCCTTCATTCATGATTTTTTCGCAAAGTTCTAAATACTGATTATCAAATTTAGACATGTTTTTTTCTCCTTAAATAATTAATATAGGTCTTACTAATATTGCTGTTAATTATTTTATCATATAAGTATATATATGTCAAACTAAAAATCACCCTACTATTTTTAAAAAATATAAAAATAAGTCCTAAATAATAACTTTAAAAGTTAAATATTTAGGGCTTATTTTATTACTAAATTGCTCAATTTAATTGATTATATAGTTAACTGCTTGTGAAATATTGCTAAAACTACCTTTATTTGTTGTGATTTTTCTTGCTAATGTTCTTGCTATTTTACTTTTCCCAATATACAATGAATTAACATTTTGTTTGTTTGATGGAATAATATCCTCAGATATATTATTTCCAATAATATACTTGATATTGATATTTAGCATCCTTTTAAGTTGTAATATTGCATTTGACTTATTAGTTGTAACTACTAAAATAAATTTAGCATCAATGTTTTCTTTCATTACCAAGTCTTTTGAAAAGCTATTGTTAGAAAGAATAATAATCTCATAACCTTTTTCTTTAAGTCTTAAGATGTCTTTTTCGTATACTTTTTTTAGTTGTTGTTTGGTATCTCTTCTATACTCATTATGATAGTCTTCATATACATCAACAAAATCAAACCTACCAACTAACATGGAATATAACCGAAGTCTTGCTTTTAAAATTCCATTAGAAGTTTTAATAATATCTAAATTATTTATCTTTCTAAGAATTTTATCTAGCGCCATAACTATCTTACTACTATCAAAAATAAGTGCAATGATTTCTTTATCCTTTTTTTCAAACTCGCATAGTGTTCCATCTAAATCAATAATAATTACAGATTGCTTTTTGTTAATGATACTCATCAATATAACCTCCAATATTTTTTATTGTTTTATTATATCATTGTTTTTGCTATGCTTCAAGTATTCATATATAAAAATATCAATTTTACCATCCATAACCGATTGAACATTTCCAACTTCACAATTTGTTCTATGGTCTTTAACAAGAGTATATGGGCAAAATACATATGATCTAATTTGATTTCCCCAAGCATTATCAGTACTTTGACCTTTTATATCACTTATTTTATCTTTATTTTTTTTAATTTCTACTTTGTATAGTTTTGCTTTTAGCATTTTCATACAATTTTCTCTGTTTTGAAGCTGTGATCTTTCAGTTTGACAAGATACAACTATTCCACTTGGAATATGTTTTAGTCTTACTGCAGAAGATGTTTTATTTATATGTTGGCCACCAGCACCACTAGCCCTATATACATCCATTTGTATATCTTCAGGCTTAATTAAAATATTTACATTGTTATCCATCTCAGGTAAGACTTCGACCGCTGCAAAGGAAGTATGTCTTCTACTGTTAGAATCAAATGGTGAAATTCTAACAAGTCTATGCACTCCATTTTCACCTTTTAAATATCCATATGCATTGGTTCCTTTTATCAAAAAAGATATGCTTTTTATTCCAGCTTCATCACCATCTTGTAAATCAAGTACTTCAAGTGAAAACTCTGACTTACTACACCATTTAGAATACATTCTATATAACATTAAAGCCCAGTCTTGAGACTCTGTACCTCCAGCACCAGGATGTATTGTCAAAATTGCGTTATTTGAGTCATATTCTTCTTTAAGTAAAGCATCTATTTCTAATTTATCTAGTTTTTCTATTAAGCACTCAGATAGATTCTCTGATTCTTTAAAACTTTCTATATCATTCATATCAATTGCAATTTCTAAATAATCATATGCATCAATAATTTCTTTTTCTATTTTTTCTGCTTTTTCTAATAATTTTTTAATTTCTTTCATTTTTGAAAGTGTTTTAGCAGATTTTTCTGGTTCTTCCCAAAATCCTTCAATTAAAGTCTCTTTTTCTAAATTATTAAATAACTTTTTTTTTGAATCTAATTGTAATGCTTTTTTTATCACTTCAAATTTTTCTTTTATTTCATTTAAAGATATTTTAACACTATCAAAATCCATTAATTAATCACGCTCCAAATTTTATCTTCTTTTTCAGTTGGAAAATATTCAAATTTTAATATTTCATCTTTAGTAGGATGAAAAAATTCTAAATGATATGCCCATAACGCTAGCTTTTGACCTACTTTATTTATCTTTTGCCCATATTTTATATCTCCATATAATGGATGTAACATATTTGCAAATTGCACCCTAATTTGGTGATGACGTCCACTAAGTAAATTAATATCCATAACACAATAGTCTTTATTATTGTATACTACATTTTTCTTGACACTATATTCAAGTAAAGCAAGCTTTGCATTTTTGCTTTCTTTTGATGTTACCTCACTCATATTTAATCTTTCATTTTTTACCAAATAGTTTTCTAGAGTAATAACTTTTTTATTCATTTCTAACTTACCATTTACTATAGCAATGTATCTTTTTTTCACTTCTCTTGTTCGTATATATTCAGAAAGTCTAGATGCTGCTTTTGAAGTTTTAGCAAATACCATAACTCCTCCAACCATTCTATCTAATCGATGCACAAGTCCCACATATACATTTCCAGGTTTATTATATTTTTCTTTAATGTAATTTTTTACTGTACTTAGTAAATCCATATCTTCTGATTTATCTTGTTGTACTGGCATACCAACAGGTTTTACAACAACTATTATATGATTATCCTCATAAAGTATTTTTAGATTTTCTTTACTCATAATCTCTCCTTAATATTTATATTTTATCATTTCTTTAACATTTTGATTATTTTTTTTTAGTAAATTTAGTAGAAACTTTTTTTCTAATGTTAATGTTTTTATTATTTTTATATCCTTGTTTTAATAAAATTGCCTCTTGTTTTGTTGGTTTTATTAAGCACTCACTACTAAATCCTATAAGGTCTGTTCTACCCGCCTTTTTTAAAGCTTCTTTAACTATGTTATAATTTTCTTTTTTTCTATATTGTAAAAGTGCCCTTTGCATTGTTTTTTCTTCTTTAGATTTAGGAATATATACATTTGACATATCCCTTGGATCAATACCAGTATAATACATACAAGTTGAAATAGTACCAGGTGTTGGGTAAAAGTCTTGAACTTGCTCTGGCATATGATGTATACTATTTAAGTACTCAGCAAGTTTTATCGCATCATTTAATGTACACCCAGGATGGGATGATATAAAATAAGGAACTAAATATTGATCTTTATTTAAAATTTCATTCATCTTTTTATACTCTTTTTCAAATTTTAAATATGTTTCAAAATGAGGTTTTCCCATTTTATCTAATACGTTATTTTGGCTATGTTCAGGAGCTACTTTTAATTGCCCACTTATATGGTTTTGGCATAATTCTTTTAAAAATGTTTGATCCTTATCATACATTAAATAATCAAATCTAATTCCTGATCTTATAAAAACTTTTTTTACGTTTTCTAGATTTCTTAACTTTCTTAATAATGATATATAATCTGTATGATCAACTTCTAAATTAGTACATGGTGTTGGAAACAAACATTGCTTGCTTTTACATACGCCAATCTTTTTTTGTTTATCACATGCGGCTCTTCTAAAATTTGCTGTAGGTCCTCCAACATCGTGTATATATCCTTTAAAATCTTTATCATGAGTTAAAATCATAGCCTCTTTAATAATCGACTCATGTGATCTTACTTGAACTTTTCTTCCTTGATGATATGTTAATGCACAATAATTGCAAGCTCCAAAGCAACCTCTATTTGAAGTCAAACTAAATTTAACCTCATTTATAGACTCAACTTTTCCCATTGCTTCGTACATTGGATGATATGCTCTTTCATATGGCAAATTATATACTAAATCCATATGATTTGTTTCAAGAGGTTTTTGTGGAGGATTTTGTATTACAAATGTGTTATCTACTTTTTGTATTAAATATTTCCCATATACATCGTCCTGATTTTCTAATGCTAACATATGCATTTTGCAATATTTTTTTTTATCACATATAACTTCTTCATATGAAGGTAGAAAAATAACATCATTTTTTTTCATTAATTTTTCTACTACAATCTTATTATTTGTTGCATACATAGTCCCTTTTACATCTCTTATTTTTTCTATAGGTACATTTTTATCTAACATCTTACAAATATCTTTTATTGGGTTTTCTCCCATACCGTACATTAAAAGGTCAGCCCCTGATAGTATAATAAGCGGTTTTAACACTTTATCTTGCCAATAATCATAATGAGAAAATCTACGCAAAGAAGCCTCAATAGATCCAATCATTGTATATGAATCAGGAAATAACTTTTTAATTTTTTGAGTATATACAATTGTTGCCATATCAGGTCTTAACCCAGCTTTTGATCCTGGACTATATACATCTTTGCTTCGCTTTTTTTTTGATACAGTATAGTTGTTTACCATAGAATCAATTACACCTGAAGAAATTAGAAAAGCATATTTTGGAGTACCAAGTTCTTGATAATCACTATCTTTTTGTGGTTGTGCAATAATACCTATACTATATCCATAATACTCGAAAAGTCTAGAAACAATTGCATGCCCAAAAGAAGGATGATCAACATATGCTTCTCCTATTATCATGATAAAATCTAGCTCTTTTATATTTCTTGTTATCATATCTTCTTTAGAAACTGGTAAAAACATGTTATCCCCCTTTTATTTTGCGTTAAAATATCTCATTAAATTATTTTATACTATTTTCATAACTTTGAATTTTCACATTATTATTTAATTTATATATATTTTCCTTTGGGAGTTGTAATACTAGAGCATTAATAAAATCTTTAGCACTGCCATCAGAAATTATGATTTTTGTTTTTAAATTAGTTTGCACTTCCTTTAATGTAGTATCATCTAAAAAAATATCTTCATCTTCTTTAAGCATGACTTGTGGTATTACAATATATTCTACTAAATCATCTGTTTTTTCTTTTTTATATTCTTTTAAAGTTTTAATAATATCTGTTGCAGTAACTAAACCTGTTACTGTTATATTCTCACCAAAATATGTATTTATTGGAGCAATGATATTAATTTTTAAATCTGGTAAAAGTTTAGTTACTTGACGTGCTTTAGAGGATATGTAGTCCTCAGTAATTTTGCCAGTAATTAAAGTAACTTTTCTTTTAATATTCTTACTGACTTTTTTATTTAATATCTTCTTTTTTAATATTTTCATTTCATTTTTAAAGTCATGTTCGAAAACGGCAATCATTCCAATTCCATCTTCTAATTGATCAAAATCATCATATCTTTTATACTTTGGAATTTTAGCTCTAGCTTTTAAATAAAACTCGTCTGCTAGATATACTAAAGATTTTTTGTATTTTTTTCTAAATTGTTTTTGGTAATTAGAGATAATATTAATTGTATTTTTACAGTCTTTAGAATTTAATACTTCTAATGGATATAGACCTTCTCTATTTTTAGAAAGACCAACTGGCACTATACAAATACTTTTTAATACTGGTGCATATCTAGATAAATCTTTAATTGTTTTTTCAAGAATTTTCCCATCATTTATACCTTTGCATAAAACAATTTGTGTATTAATATTAATACCTGCATTATATAAATCATCTAAATACTTTAATACTTCACCTGCATGTTTGTTATTTAACATCATAGAGCGAACTTTTTTATCCGTTGCATGAATAGATATATTTATTGGTGACATTCTATATTTAATTATTCTATCAATATCTTTTTGTTTCATATTAGTAAGCGTTATATAATTGCCCGAAAAAAATGATAATCTATAATCATCATCTTTAAAAACAAGTGTATCTCTTACATTTTCAGGTAGTTGTTCCATAAAACAAAATATACATTTATTATTACAATTTTTAGGCTTATCGATAAGTTCAGTTTCAAATATTATACCTATATCCTCATCATATTCTTTATTTATTTCATATTTTTGTATTTTACCATCTTTATGTTCTACTTCTAAACTTACATATAAATCTGCAGTATTAAATTTATAGTCTAAAATATCAATAAATTCTTCATTATTTATAGATAAAATGTAATCACCTTTTTTAATTTTTAACTTATCAGCTATACTATCTTTTTTAATATCAAATATTAATACTTTATTTACAATACTCACCACCTATAACATATTATAATAAAAAAACCCCACAAAGATATGTGGAGTAAAAATACTAGTTATTTTCTTTTGCTTTTTTTTCTTTAATTTCTACTACTTGTTTTTTATCATAAAATCCGCATGAAGGACATGCTATGTGAGAAAGTACTGGTTCTCCACAATTTGAGCAAGTAGATATATTTTTTTCTTCTATTTTCCAAGTTGAACGTCTTAAATGAGTTCTTTGCTTAGACCATCTTCTTTTTGGTTGTGCCATCTATATATTCCCTCCTTAAAAAGCCATTATACACAAAATCGTATATATGTCTTCAATTCATTTCGTTACTTTGATATTATATACTAATACAATGCAATTGTCAAGATTTGTATAAAAAATAGTTAAAATATAAAAATATATATTTTGTTCTATAATTTGACATAGATGATATAATATTAATAGATATGTTATATATTCAACTTAAAATTAAGGAGGTAGTAATTAATGTCATTAAGTAATGAGCAGATTTGTAATTATCTATTACAACAAACAAAATCAGAAGATACACGTAAAATAAGAATATTATATTCTATACCTCGTATTATGGAACTTTTTTTATCTCCAACAACGCAAACATTTAATGTTGATGAAAGATTTATAAACTGCTTATGTGTTTGGAAAGCTGAAGTTTTTACTAAAATTAAACAAAGTGAAAATTCTGACGATTTAATTAAATATGCAATAACAGATTTAAATAACTTTATGAAAATATTAAATTTTTTATATTCTAAAGACTTACTTTTAGATAATAAAAATTCTTTTAACGATACTCTTACTTTTGAAGCCCCTAATTACAAGAAATTAGCTAATTACTGTGGTACTTCTTCTACTTCAAAAGCACTAAGAAGAATAAGTAACTTTAAAAAAATAACTAAAGCGTTTATGGCAAACAAAATCAAATATGAAGATTATCAAAAAGAAATTGAAAAGCAAACTAAGCATTTTGGATATATTTGTAACAAATTTAATACTGTTAATGATTTAGATGATATTCCTATGCTTATGATTTTATTTGATATACGTCCTAAAAGGAAAAAATAAAATTTTGAAAATATACTACTTTTTGTAGTATATTTTTTTATCCTATATTATTTTAATATTTTGTGATATAATTTAAAAAGGTGATAATATGAATCCATACATTATTTTAGCTATTTATATAATTTTAATAAATTTTATCTCTTTTTTTACAATGAAGCAAGATAAAACATTGGCTATACATCATAATAGGCGTATTAGTGAAAAAACATTATTCAGTTTTGCACTAATTTTAGGCGGACCAGGCATATGGGCAGGAATGTATAAATTCAGACATAAAACAAAACATATGAATTTTGTTATTATGGTACCAGTTCTTGTAATATTTAATATAATTTGTATATATTTTATCATAAAATATATTCCTTTATTACAAAATATAGACTTATTTAATAATTCTAATATATTTAAAATATAAAAAACACTACTCACATATATAAATTTGTGAGTAGTGTTTTTTACTTAACATATACTACATTTTATCTGGGCATTCAACTCCTAATATTGAAAGACCTTTTTTTATTATTATCCCTGTAGCATATACTAAAACACATCTAGCATCTGTTAAACATTTATTATTAGTTATTACTGGGCATTCATTATAAAATTTTGAAAAGCAAGTTGCAACATCTATTATATATCTATTTAATATAGCTGGTTCATACTCTTGTGCTGCTTTTTTTATCACTTTTTTAATTTTATTTAACTCTTTTATAAGTTCTACTTCTTCTTCAGTATTCAAAATTGTAAAATCAATAGTATCCATATCAATATTTTTTAGACTAAATTTTGCTTTTTCTAATATACTTTTTGTTCGTACGTATGTATATTGCACATATGGTCCCGTTTCTCCGTCAAATCTTAATACTTCATCTAAATCAACAACAACATCTTTGATTTTACTTGTCTTAAGGCCATTAAATACTAAAGCCCCAACACCTACTTGTTTTGCTATTTTTTCTTTATTTTTTAAAGATGGATTCTTATTTTCAATAATTTTTTTGGCTTTTATAATTGAATCTTCGATTAAATCTTGAAGATAAATAACGTTTCCATCTCTTGTAGACATTTTACCAGTTTTCAATCTTACCATCCCATAAGCAACATGTACCAAACCTTTTGAATATTTTTCTTCAACTAAATTTTTAGCAACTTCAAATACTTGCTCAAAATGGTGTATTTGTTCGTATGATGTTACATAAATTGCCTTTTCAAAATCATATTGTTTAGCTCTATATAAAATAGCAGCCAGATCTCTTGTAGCATATATAGTAGATCCGTTAGATTTTACAATTATACAAGGTGGTTCATTCTCTTTTAACTTGACAACTTTTGCACCCTCACTATCTACTAAAACTTTTTTTTCATCTAATATTTTTATAACTTCATCCATTTTATCGTTATAAAAAGCTTCCCCATTATATGAATCAAACTTACATCCTAAAATATCATATATTCTGTAATATTCTTTTAAGGATACATCTTTAAAATATTTCCAAAGTTTTAAATACTCCTCATTTCCTTCTTCAAGTTTTTTAAAATTTTCTCTTGCTAAATCCATAACACTTTCGTCTTCTTTTGCAAGCTTTGTTATTCTTACATAAATTTCAGATAAAATATGTAGTGGATCTTTTTCTATTTCATATTCGTTTTTAAACCTATTGTATCCTTCTATTAAAAGACCAAATTGTCTTCCCCAATCACCTAAATAATTGATTCCAATCACATTATATCCAAGTTCTTTATACAAATTATATATTGCTCTTCCTATAATTGTAGTTCTTAAATGACCTAAATGAAATGGCTTAGCAATATTGGGTGAAGAGTAATCTACAACTATATTTTTTCCTTTTCCTTCTAAACTTGATCCAAAACAATCATTTTTTTCAATAATTTCTTTTAATATATCTTGTATAACATTAGTAGAATCAATAAAAAAATTAAGATATCCACTTACTGCTTCAACTTTTAATATATTTTTTTCTAATATAATTTTATCTTTTAATATGTCTGCAATGTTTAGTGGAGAACTTTTTAATATCTTTGAAAGATTAAAACAAGGGTATGCAAAATCTCCATTTTCTTTATTTTTTGGTATTTCTATTTTTTGTAATATTTCTTCACTTTCCACTTTTTTATCTAATGCTTGTGCAATACAATTTGCAATTAGTTGTTTAATTTCTTCCATATTTTCCCCTTTTGTTATATTCCTTTTGAATAATTTTCTATTATTTTATATATTTTTTCTTTGTTATCATCTTTAGCAACAATATTTTTTATTATAGCTCCGCACTTGCTACATTTATATACAACAACTTCACCTTTTTTTGAATTTATCTCTATGTTAATTGGTACTAACATTCCTCTACAAGTGTTTAGCCTATCTCCTGGTGTAATATCTACATGTAAAGAACATAAACAATAATTACAATGATCCCTAGAAGTATAATTTAATTTTTCTACTTTTTGAGAACAATTTTGACATATAAATTCATTATCATTTTTCATAAACATATTCCACACCGCCACTATTAATAGTTATATTTTACTATATTTTAATAAAAAAAGCAAGTAAGAAAATTATATATAATTTTCTTACTTGCTTTTTATTTTTTTACAAATATATTTTATTCTAAAAGATATATTAAAAACTTTTTAATTTCAATATTATTCTTACTTAATAATTCATCATCTGTAGTTAAGATTTCAAGTACGTCCTCATAACTTTTATGCCAAATTTCAAGTTTAAAATTTACTATTTTAACAAACTGTTCCCAATGGTTAAAATCTTCTTTATCATTTGGGAAATTACATCCGCCTTCCTTTTTAATACATTTTTTGCAAAGTGCATTATGATACATTTCTACAATCTCACGGTCAATGAAAATCATTTATTCCCACTCCTTAAATATTTTTATGTCACCATTATATCATATAACCGTTTTCCTGTCAATTATTATTTTTCTAAAAACAATTTTTAGTTTTATCTGTAAAAACAACCATTTCCTATAAATTCTCTAACAATAGAGTCAATAGGGATATTAGTAGTCTCCATAGGTAAAAAGTTGTTTAAAAATTCATAAAGTCTTCTTGCCTCAGCATAATACTTACTATTTTTTTCTACTTGTAAAAGTAATGGTTGTGCAAAAGTCTTCATTACACTTGGTTCATAAATTAAACTGGAATTATATACAAAATCTACATCTTCTACAAATGGAAATATATATTTTTCTTCACCCTTTTTTACATTATCCCATAAATCAAAAGTTTTTTCTACACTATGTCCTCTAGTATTAAAATCCCTAACCATTCTTCTTAAAAATCTTGTATCAGACGAAGACACCTTTGTGTATCCATCAATATTTAAAGTTGCAATAGGTGCTATATATATTTTAAATTTACTGCTATCTGGCGTAAATTCAGTTACTACTGGGTTTAGTGCATGTATGCCTTCAATAATTAGCACATCATTTTTTTCTAATTTTAAATAATCACCTTTATATTCTTTTGTACCCACAACAAAATCAAATCTAGGTAATTCTACCGCTTTTCCTTCAATAAGTTCTTTCATTTGAGTATTAAATAGTTCTGTATCTAATGCTTCAACACATTCAAAATTGTATTTACCATCTTCACCGACTGGAGTGTCTTTTCTTTCTTTAAAATAATTGTCCATGGAAATTGTTATAGGATTATATCCAGTAAGTTTTAATTGTACTCCTAATTTTTGTGCAAAAGTTGTCTTTCCTGAGGAAGAAGGACCAGCAATTAAGATCATTTTAACATTTTTTTTCTTTTCAATATCTAATACAAGTTCAATCAACTCCCTTTGGTGGATTGCCTCTGCTACTTGTATAACTTCATTTATTTTATTTTTTAGTATTTTTTCATTTAACGTACCGACATTTTTAATTCCGATAACTTCATTTAATCTATTAAAATCGATAAAAGTTTCATATAACCTATTTTCTTTTATTTGCTTTTTAATATTAAACTTTTCATCTGGTAATACTAATAAAATCCCATCTTTATATTGTAGCATATCAAAACTTTTAATATATCCTGTACTAGGTGCAAGTATTCCATAAAAATAGTTATACATTCCCTCACAAAAATACATTGAAATATATGATTTTAATTTATTTTCCATATTTTGTAATTTATCTATATCATTAGACACAGTGTATAAAATTGTAGCTTCTTCTAAAGAAACTATTTTTTTAACTATAGGCAAATCTTTTTTTATTATTTCTAA
>JAVXAF010000025.1:0-13321 GCA_036660635.1 Clostridia bacterium
ATGGTGCGGCTAGAGGGAATCGAACCCCCACTTTCACGGTTCGTAGCCGTGCGTTTTATCCAATTAGACTATAGCCGCGTATATTTGATATAAAAAGTATACTCTAAATCACCGAAAAAGTCAATTATAAAAAAGATAAAAAGTAAGAAAAGTTGTTGGAAGCCAAAAAGTACTTGGCTTTTATAAGATTATAAAAAATATTGGCATATCATTGATTAGAATTTAGAGATAATTTTAAAATGAATATAAAGTGATTGAATAATATGAAAATTTATGTTATAATTGCTCGTGTAGAAAATGTCTCCGTAGCTCATCAGGATAGAGCGGCAGTTTCCTAAACTGCAGGTAGTAGGTTCGAGACCTATCGGGGACACCATGCAAACCTCAGAAGTATTTTCTGGGGTTTAATTTTATTACAAAAATAAATTAAAAAGTACAAATAGAGATTGAATATTAAAAGAACATAGCACATATATTTAGATATATAAGGGGAAAGAAATATGTCAAAAATATGGGGATTTATGCTTGCTTTTAGTATTTTTATAGCTTTGATAAGTGGAAATGTTGAATCTGTTATAAATAGCGTTATGGAAAGTGGAAAGGGATCTGTAGAAAATATGTTAAATCTTGCAGGAATGATGTGCTTTTGGAGTGGAATTTTTAATATTTTTCAACAAACCGATGGAATAAAAAAATTTTCAAGAATATTGTCTAAATTAATAGGTAAGATTTTTTGTAAAGAAAAAATAGATGAAGAGTCAATGGAATATATTAGCACAAACATTTCTATGAATGTAATTGGAATAGGTAATGCAGCCACAATTAATGGAATTAAAGCAATGGAAAATATGCAAAAAAATAATAAAAGAAAAGATTTTCCAACAGATAACATGGCAATTTTTGTACTCTTAAATACTGCTTCTTTGCAATTAATTCCAACTAATATGATAGCCTTAAGAACAATGTATGGGTCTACAGCGTCAACAAGTATAGTTTTTCCGATATGGATTGTTACTAGTATAGCTCTTATTTTTGGCATTGTAAGCATAAAATTTTTAAATAAAAGGATGTAGAATATGTTAAATTATTTTGTTATTAGCATAATACCTTTAATGATATTTTTTATTATACTAATTGGAGTTAAGGAAAAAAAAGACATATTTAAATTATTTACTGAAGGTGCAATTGAAGGAATTAAAATAGTATATAAAATATTCCCATTTATTTTAGCCATAACCGTTGCTATTGGACTTTTAAAATCTACAGGTGCAATGGAAATTTTGCTCTATCCAATAAAACCAATACTTCAAAAATGTGGTATACCAAAAGATATAGTTCCTTTGTGTATACTAAGACCTCTTTCGGGTGGGGCGTCTATGAGTATAGTTATGGATATATTTAAAACAGCAGGACCTGATTCGAGATCAGGAAAAATGGCTTCGATAATTATGGCTGCAACAGAAACTACATTATACACAATTACAATATTATTTGGAGCCGTTGGAATCAAAAAAATGCGAGGCGTGTTAATTGCTGGGCTTATTGCAGATACAATGGCAATAATAACTGCAATAATACTTGTAAATATTGGATTTTTATAATTATTTCACACTAATTCATGAAAAAAGATGAATATTACTTGCAAAAGATAAATAAGTATAGTATAATGATAATAGGTTAATTAAGAAATATTAAAAATATCCTTTAAAGATAGGTTTTTAGAGTTGTGTTTTTAAAATCGTTTCCGTTAACAAATCATTTGAAGGAGGAAATAAAATGCAAGACAAAACTATAACTTGTAAAGAATGTGGCGCTGAATTTATATTCACAGTTGCAGAACAAGAATTTTACGCAGAAAAAGGTTTTACAAATGAGCCAGTAAGATGTAAATCATGTAGAGCTGAAAAAAAAGCTAGAAATAACAGAAGAAGTTATTAATTAGTGAATATGTAGCAATGTTAAGTTGTTACATATTTTTTTTTGCCCAAAACTTGTTTTTATTGACAAATTTTGATATAATACATTATATATTTTAATATTAATTTTAAACAAGGAGATGGAGAATATGGCACTTACACCAATGATGGAACATTATTTAAAAACAAAAAAGCAATATCCAGAGTGTATTTTGTTTTACAGATTGGGAGATTTTTATGAAATGTTCTTTGAAGATGCCAAAACTGTAAGTAAAGAATTGGAGCTTACGCTAACAGGAAAAGATTGCGGCTTAGATCAAAGAGCTCCTATGTGTGGAATACCTCATCATGCAGCTAATACATATATACCAAAATTAATAGAAAAAGGTTATAAAGTTGCAATATGTGAGCAGGTAGAAGACCCAAAAGAGGCAAAAGGAATTGTTAAAAGAGATGTAGTAAAAATAATTACTCCCGGAACGATTACAGAGCTTACTATGTTAGATGAGAGAAAAAATAATTATATATGTTCTATATATTATCAAAAAGATGTATGTGGTATTGCCTTTTGTGATATTTCTACTGGTGAGTTTTTTGTATCAAGTGTTCATGGTATGGAGTTAGATACCAAAGTTATAAATGAAATAAGTAGAATTAGTCCATCAGAGATTATACTAACTGATGAAATGAAAAAGAATAAAATATTCATGAAAAAATTAGAAAAGTTTTGCGATTGCTATATTTCAACATTTAATTTAAGCGATCAAAGTGAGTATTTTAGCAAAATAATATTAAATAGTAGTGAAAATATTACAAATTATGAAAAAGATGCAGCTAGCCTATTAATCAATTATATAGAAGAAACTCAGAAAACTTCAATAGAACAAATTAATAAAATAAAAAAATATGAACTAGAAAAATATATGCAGCTAGATGCTACAACTAGAAAAAATTTAGAAATAATAGAAGGAAATAGAGAAAAAACTAAAAAGGGTAGCTTACTTTGGGTATTAGATGAAACCGTTACTGCTATGGGGGGAAGAGAACTTAGAAAATGGATTGAATCACCTCTTTTAAATAAAGAAGAAATAGAAAAAAGACAAAACTCTGTAGAAGTATTGATTAATAATAATATGTATAAAGAGTTAATACAAGAATCTTTAAAAACAATTTATGATATTGAAAGATTAGTTTCTAAAGTTGTAGCAACTAGTGTTAATGCAAGAGAACTTGTTTCTTTAAAAAGATCAATTGAAAAGTTGCCTAATTTAAAAAATAACTTAAATGAATTATTAAATAAATCTAATGATAAATACTTGAAAATAATGTTTGATAAAATAGATACACTTCAAGATATATATATTATGTTAGAAGAATCAATAATAGAAGATGCACCAATTACTATAAAAGAAGGATCTATTATTAAAACAGGATATGATTCTAGAGTTGATGAGTATAGAGAAGCTTCTACCGATGGACAAAGATGGTTAATGGAATTAGAAGCTAGTGAAAAACAAAAAACAGGGATAAAAGGAAAATGGCTAAGAGTTGGATATAATAGAGTGTTTGGATATTATATTGAGGTTACTAACTCATATAAATCAATGATTCCTGAAGATAGATATATAAGAAAGCAAACTTTAGCAGGAGCAGAGAGATATATTACAGAAGAATTAAAGCAAATAGAAGATAAAATACTTGGAGCAAAAGACAAGTTATTTGATATTGAATATGAATTGTTTTGCAAAATTAGAGAAAAAGTAGCAACTCAAGTAGTAAGAATACAAAAAACAGCTGAAGCAATATCTATAATTGATGTGCTTTGTTCACTTGCAACTGTGGCACAAAACAATAATTATGTTAAACCTAAAATTTTAGAAAATGGGAAAATAGAAATAATAGAAGGAAGACACGCTGTAGTAGAAAAATCATTAAAAGATGAGATTTTTATTCCAAATGACGTTGCTTTAAGTAACGAAGAAGATAGATTTCTAATTATAACAGGTCCGAATATGTCTGGTAAATCCACGTATATGAGACAAGTAGCACTTACTATATATATGGCCCAAATCGGATCTTTCGTTCCAGCAAGCAATGCACAAATATCTATAGTAGACAGAATTTTTACAAGAATAGGAGCTTCAGACGATTTAGCTATGGGGCAATCAACTTTTATGGTTGAGATGCAAGAGCTTGCCACAATATTAAATGAGGCTACAAAAGATAGTTTAATTATATTAGATGAAATAGGTAGAGGAACATCGACCTATGATGGACTTGCAATAGCATGGGCAACAGTTGAATATATAGCAAATTCAAATAATATAGGTGCAAAAACTTTATTTGCTACGCATTATCATGAACTTACAGAGTTAGAAAAAAATGTTGATGGCGTTAAAAATTATTCTGTTGCTGTTAAAGAAAAAGGCGATGATGTAATATTTTTAAGAAAAATAGTACCAGGTGGTGCTGACGAGTCTTATGGAATTTATGTGGCAAAACTTGCTGGTGTAGAAAAATCAGTAATAAAAAGAGCAAAAGAAATTCTAAAATATTTAGAAAATGTTGATTTGGCAAAAAAAACAATTAATCAAAAGCAAAAAAACATTTCAACTGAGGAAATACAAGTAGATATGTTTAATTATAAGATGGCAGAAATAACAAAAATTTTAGAAAAAACAAATTTGGATGATATTTCACCTAAAGATGCACTTGATGTTTTATATAGACTAAAAGAAAAGCTAAATTAAAAGGAGGAAACTAATTAATGAGTAGTATTGTAATTTTAGATGAGCATACAATAAATAAAATTGCTGCTGGAGAAGTAGTTGATAGACCAGCATCAATTGTAAAAGAGCTTATAGAAAATGCTATTGACGCAAAAGCTACAAAAATAACTGTTGAAATTAAACGAGGACGGAATAGATTATATTTGCATAAGTGACAATGGCATTGGATTTGCAAAAGATGATGTTGAAATGGCTTTTGAAAGACATGCGACTAGTAAAATAAGAAAAGAAGAAGATTTGTTAAAAATAACTTCCATGGGATTTAGAGGAGAGGCATTAGCATCTATTGCAGCAATTTCAAAAGTTACACTTACAACAAAAAACATTAATGAAAATATAGGTACAAGAATTATTATAGAGGCTGGGAAAAAAATCTATTATGAGCCAGCAGCATTCATAACTGGTAGCAAAATAGAAGTTAGAAATGTATTTTTTAATGTACCGGCAAGATATAAGTTCTTAAAAAAAGATTTTACAGAAGCTGGGTATATTGAAGATGTAGTTATGAGAATTTCACTTGCTAATCCACGGAGTTTCTATTAAGTTTATTAATAATTCAAAATTAATATTAAAAACTTCGGGAGAAGGAAATTTAAAAAATACTATTTATGATTTATTTGGAAAAGAAATTTATGATAATGTTATACCAATCGATTATCAAATAGGTAGTATGAAATCAATTGGAATGATCGGAACTCCTAAAATTTCTAGATCTACAAGAATGCATCAATTTTGTTTTATTAATTCAAGATATGTTAAAGATAAGATAATTAACTCGGCAATAGAAAAAGCTTGCCAAGAAAAATATGCAATTAATAAACATGCTTTTTTAGTGATAAATTTAGAAATATTGCCTAGTTTTATTGATGTAAATGTTCATCCGGCAAAGCTAGAAGTTAAATTTGAAGATGAGTCTAAAATATTTGATTTAGTATATTATTCAATTAGGAGTGCAATTGAAAAAGAAAATAAAAAAGAAAGCCCATTTTCAACTATAGCAGGTGTGAACAATGAGGAAAAGATAGAACAAATTTCATTAGATGTAGAGAACAATTATATATCAAATAACATTCCAAAATCTAAAATATTTGACTTTAATATTCTAGAAAACTCTAAGAACGAGTATGAAATTAAAGAAAACGAACAAAAAGAAGAATTCATCCCAAATACGCAAATTGATAATAAAACGCAAGATTATTTTTTAAATGATGATATAAAGGTAAAAAAAAGTACAAATACTCAAGAAATAGTGAGTAATATACAATCAAGTCAAACAGAAATTTCTGAAGTAAAAGAAGTTTCATATAAATATATTGGACAAGTATTTGATACATATATAATAATTCAAATAAAAGAAAAAATGTATATAATTGATCAGCATGCAGCACATGAAAGACTATTATATGAAAAAATAAAAGAAGCATATTATTCAAAAGATAGACAAAGTCAGCTATTATTGATTCCATCATTAATAGAATTTACAAGTAAGGAAATGAGCGCTGTTTTGGAAAATATGGAGATGTTCGAAAAAAGTGGCTTTACATTAGAAGAGTTTGATCTAAAAACAATAAAAATTTCAGGAGTGCCAAATATAGGATATGATATTGACTATGTCTCAATGTTCAAAGATATAGTGGATGAATTATTAGGAGCAAACAAAACAGAGAAAACAGAAAAAGAATTTAAATTTATAGCAACACTTGCATGTAAAGCAGCAGTAAAAGGAAATATGAATTTAAGCAGTCAGGAACAAATAAATTTAATAGATAATATGGTTAAGCTAGATAATCCTTTTACATGTCCTCATGGAAGGCCTACTGCTTATGAAATATCAAAATATGAAATAGAAAGAAAATTTTTAAGGAAATAAAATAATATGAGAAACAAAATTATATGTATTGTTGGACCAACAGCTTCAGGAAAAACTTCTTTGGCAATAGCCGTTGCAAAAAAAAATAATGGCGAAATAATATCTGCAGATTCTATGCAAATATATAAAGGGTTAAATATTGGAACTGCTAAAGTAACAAAAAAAGAAATGCAAGAAGTACCTCATCACATGATAGATATATGTAATATAGGAGACAATTTTAGTGTTGCAGATTTTAAGGTTATGTGTTATCATAAAGCAGATGATATTATAAAAAAAGGAAAAAATCCGGTTATTGTTGGTGGTACAGGGCTATATATTAGTGCGATTGTAAATAATATGCAATTTGATAATCAAGAAGTTGATTTTGAATATAGAAATTTTTTGGAAAACTTTGAAAAAGATGGAAAATCACAACTACTTTATGAAATGCTACAAAAAATTGATCCACTAAGTGCAAAACAGATTCATCCTAATAATGTTAAAAGAATAATTAGAGCTTTAGAAATAGCAAAATTCTCAGACAAATTAAAATCTAAACATATGGAACTGGAAAAATGTAGAATTCAAAATGAAGAAAAAAAGTATGATTTTTTGATTTACTATATTGACACAAAAAGAGATGAATTATATAAAAGAATTGATAATCGCGTGGATGATATGATAAATATGGGATTAATAGATGAGGCAAAAATGGTATATAATATGAATCTAAGTCCTAAAGTTACTTGTATGCAAGCAATCGGCTATAAAGAGATATTTCCTTTTTTTAAAGGAGAAAAAAGCATAGAAGATTGTATAGATAAGTTAAAACAAGAAACAAGAAAATATGCAAAAAGACAAGAAACATGGTTTAAGAATAAATTAAATATAAAATATATATCACTAAAAGATGGTGTTGAAAAAGCGGCATATTTAATTACTAAAAATATTTAATAAAATATAGAGGGAATTTATATGAATTTTAGAAAAAATATAAAAAAAATATATAATAAACATAGAGATATTATATATATTTTTGGATTAATATTGATTGGAACAATGTCGATCATTTTTTATAACAAGATTTTTAAATCTAAGGCTACATATACTGTTATAAATGGATTTGTAGAAAAGGTTACTGACACGATTGGATATGTGGTTAAAGATGAAACTCTTATAGACATTGTTGGAACTCAAGCTACTATTCCTATTATAGAGCAAGGTACGAAAGTTGCAAAAAACGAAATCATAGCAATTTATATAAATTCAAAATATGAAGACTATCTAAAAAAAATGGATGAGCTAGATAAAGAAATAAAGAGTTTGGTTGTAGATCTCCCCCCTATTTATTCTAGTGAAATAAATTCCATTGATTATAAAATACAAGAGCTAACGCAAGAGTCAAAAAAAGCTACTTCATATATTAAGATGCAAGAATATAAAGTTAAAATAGATGAACTTTCATATAAAAAAGTGATTTTAATAGGGCAACTAAGCCCTACCGGGTCAAAAATAAGAGAACTAATTGAAAAAAGAAAAGAATTTGAAAAATCTATTGAAGCGGTTTCAGACAATATCAAAGCTACCAGATCGGGAATAGTTACATATAAAACAGATGGACTAGAAAATATTGTAAATAATAAAAATATTTTAAAATGTAATATAGATGAGATAAATAAAATTATAGAAAAATATAAAGCTGGTTTTGAAAGTAATTATGGAATAAAAATTGTAGATAATTTTAAAGCATATATAATTATAAAAGAGCCTAGAGGGCAAAACGATCAATATATATCAAATGGTAAAAACTATTATTTAAAATTAACAGATAAAAATGGAAAGATTTTGACTGGAACTCTAATTAAAAATTTACAAAATGAAGAAGATAATTATTGTATTTTTGAAATCAATAATTTAATTGAAGAATTAATTGATTTAAGAAACGTTGGAGTAGAAGTCATTTGGGCAAGGATAGAAGGTATTGCAGTGCCCAATAATGCTATTTATGAAAAAAACGAAGAAAATATTGGATATGTAACAATTGTTAAAGGCGGAGAATATGTAAAGGTGCCAGTAAAAATAAATGTATCAAGTGATAACTTGAGTATAGTACGAAATTTAAATAGTGATGAAAAAATAAAATACAATATTATCTCGAAAAATGAACTAAAAATTTATGATCAATTAATTATAGAATAGTTAAATTTTTACGAACAAAAAAGCTTAATATAAAATATCGATTTTATATTAAGCTTTTTTATTTGTAGTTGTTTTTCTTGTATATTTTTTATTAGTTTTTAGGTCAGTATATATTTTTAAATTTTCATTTATGGTTTCAACTTTAAAGGAGTTCTTTTTTTCTCCAAATACAAGTAACATTTGATACAGTTCATAGTAAGAAAAATTTGTATTCTCTAACATTGCACTAACAAATTTTTCATAATAGTACGACTCGGAATTTTCTATAATTACGGGAATATCTAGTATTTTATTATATATATTAATATTTTCAGGTAAGATACTAGAACAAATAATAGCTCTAGGACTTTCATAAGAACCTATTAAATAATCTGTATAATTACAAAAAAAACCACTTATTGAATTAGTATTTTCACATATTTTGTTATATACAAATATATTTAAATCCTTAGCTGATATTCTTAAACAAGTATAATTTTCTAGTAAATATTTTGAAGAATCTTTAGGAGATAAATAAGCACTTATGCCTCGTTTTTTCAATATTATTTTGTTTGCATATTCTGATAATTTCATACCATACTTAAAAGCATTATCTACTTTTTCATTTTCAATAAATATATATAAGTTTTCTAACATACTATCTCCTTTAAATACTTGTATTATAACATATAAATATGCAAAAGTTAACAAGTAAATTAAAATTTATAAAAAAGAGCTCGAGCAAATAAGTAATATTACTTATTTTTTAAAAAAACTTAGAAAGTAAAATCTCATTGAATATACTTTCTAAGTTTGTATTCTAAATATATTTGTTTAATTATTTGCCTGTACTCCCAATGCCTCCAACTCTTATGCCAGTAGCATTATCATTATCTGTTATAAGAAATTTCTGAAAATAGGCTTGTCCTATTTTATCACCTTTTTTTATCGTAATGTCAACTGGGAAAAAGTTATAATATTGAAATATAATATTACCGTCATTTGAAGAATTATTATAATAATCTGATTCGAAAATACCTATAGAATTTGCCATAACAAGTCCAACTTTACTTGGGCCAGAACTTCTATTTGCAAGAATCATAACTTCATCTTCTAGAAAATAAGCTTTAATACCAGTAAGTATTTTTGTTGGTTTAATTTCAAGTAAATCACCTTTTTTACGATTAAATAGATGGAAATTTGCAAATACAGATTTCCATATGGATGGAATTATAATATCTTGATAAGCATAAATATCATATCCAACCGAATTTTTTGTACTTCTACTAGGTAATATAATATCTTTACTATCATAATTTTTACATATTTCAAAACCTCTTGTTTTCATATAATCTCCTTTTATTCATGTTAACTAATTTTTCTTGTTTTATTTAAAATGTGATTTTAACATTTTCTCTTTGATCAGCAAAAGTCAATTCAAAGAAGGGTTCTTCTTTAAAATTAAATATATTTGCTACTATATTTGATGGGAAAGACTTTATTGAAGCATTATAGATCTGAACAATATCGTTATAAAATTGTCTTGAATATGCTATTTTGCCTTCAGTTTCACTAAGTGAAGCTTGTAAAGATTTAAAATTTTCATTTGCTTTTAATTCGGGGTACGCCTCGGAAAGAGCAAATATTGATTTTAATGTTTTCCCTAAAGTATTAGTTGCATCTTTTTTTTCGTCAAATGTTTTAGCAGATCCAAATGAATTTCTTGCCTCAATAATTTCGGTTAATGTATTTTCTTCGTGTTTCATATATGCTTTTACAGTTTCAACTAGATTAGGAATTAAATCAAATCTTAGTTTTAATTGAGTATCAATTTGAGCCAATGCATTTTTTACTTTCATTTTTAAGTTAACTAATTTGTTATATATCCCTACGATTAAAATCAAGCAAAAGATTGTAACAACAACTAAAATAGTAAGAAATATAAACAGTGCGTTTATCATATATATCATCCTTTCATTTTGATAATTTTATCACTTAGAAAATGAATATGCAATAACATTCATATAAATAGATATAAAAAGTATAATAATACAAATGATGATAAAATTTAAAAATGTAATCAAAATAATACAAATAGGGATAAATACGAATAATTTACTATTTTGAGCAGTAAGGAGGTGATGTTTTAATAAGAAAAATTGACAAAACTAAAAAAATGTAGTATAATTAAAACACTTCAGACAAGGAGGAATTTTTTGTGAAAGAAGAACATTCGCAAGTATTAAGAAAATCTGTTATAGCTATAACTCTTATATTAATGGTTGCAACACTTGGACTTATTTCTATGGCAACTCAAATTAAAAGAGTAAGTCTAAATTATTTTGGAAGTGTAAAAAATGTAAATACTGTAGCATCTACTGTTGAAAGCTTTTTACTCGAAAATAATGTATATGTATCTAATGACGTAGAAGTGTATCCATCTCTAGATAGTAAAATTCAAAAGGGAATGGAAATTAAGGTTTATACAAATAAGCAACTAGCTAAGTTAGATTTAAATACATTACAATCTGAATATATACCCATCGTTGCTATGATAGAAGAAGTTGTTGAATCAATACCTTTTAAAGAAGAAAAAACTGAAAATGCAACAATAAATCGTGGTACAGCAATGGTTGTTAAAGAGGGCTTAGAAGGACAAAGGTCTACCAAGTATTTAGTGAAATATGAAAATGATAAAGAAATATATAGAGCACAGCTATCTACTAATATATTATCTGATGCTCAAAACAAAGTGGTAGAAGTTGGTACAAAACTTGCACCGGTAGCTTCAAGGAGCTCTGTTGTTACATCTATTGGAGCTATTCAAGTCGATAGTGGATTTAGAGAGTATAAAATAAAGTTACCAGTTGAACAACAAAGATTTGCATATAATCTATGTAAACAATATGGAATACAATATGAACTGTTTTTAGCAGTTATGTATAAAGAAAGTGGATTTAATCAATATGCTTTAGGTGGTGGAAACTCTTATGGGTTATGCCAAATCCATATTTCTAATCATGCTAATTTAAGAAAAAAATTAGGAGTAACTGACTTTTATAATCCTTATGATAATATGACTGCGGGTGCTTATTTACTTTCTGCATATTTTAATTCTGCTAGAAAGATGGTCTCAGGAGATGCGTCTGTTGAGGCGTATGCACTTAATTCATATAATATGGGAGAGGGAACATTTTATAATTTATGCTTTAGTAAAGGAATATTAAATAGAGGATATAGTAATACTATTTCTAATTATAGAGATAGACTTATATCAAATGGAAGTATATAAAATATAAGTTAATAATTGTCAGTTTTAAGGCTGGCAATTATTCTTTTATGGGGGGATATAATATTAATACATTAGAAAAAACTAAACAAATATTAAAAAAAAATAATATAAAAGCAAATAAGAGATTTGGCCAAAACTTTTTGATTGATGACAATATTCTTGAAAATATAGTTGAAACAGCAAATGTATTGAAAAATGACCTGGTAATAGAAATAGGACCTGGACTTGGTAATTTAACTAATTATCTAATTAAATGCTCAAAACACGTTATGCTAATTGAAATTGATACCAATATGATTGACATATTAAAAAATAGATTTGAAAAAGATTTAAATTATACATTAATAAGAGAAGATGTTTTAAATATAGATATAGATGAAGAAATTGAAAAGATAGAAAATAAAATTAATCAAAAATTTGAAAACGTTAAAGTGGTAGCAAACCTACCATATTATATTACAACACCAATAATATTTAAATTATTGCAAGACTCAAAAAGGGTATCTGAGATAACAGTTATGGTACAAAAAGAAGTAGCACAAAGAATGGTAGCAAATAAAAATTCTAAAGCATATGGAATATTAACATTAATGGTTGAGTATTTATCAGATGCTAAAATTAAAATGGAAGTTCCAAATACTAGTTTTATACCATCTCCAGAAGTAACATCAGCAGTTGTAAGGCTTGTAAAAAGTAAAAAATATGTATTAGATAAAGAAGAGGAAAAAATATTATATAAACTTATACATTCAAGTTTTGCTCAAAGACGAAAGAAGATAATAAATTCTTTGGAATCAACAAAGTTTCTGGATATGTCTAAGGAAGAATTAAAAAAGTTACTTGAACTATGCAAACTTAAAGAAACTACAAGAGCGCAAGAACTAGATTTACAAGAATATATAAATATTGTAAAAAATATAAAAAAATATCAAGCCAATCTTTAATGAAAGGCTTGATATTTTACTTTTAACTTGGAGCTGAGAGTCGGATTCGAACTGACGACCTGCGGTTTACAAGATCGCTATCAAATACTGGTATATCAACGCTCATATACATTGTTGGGGAAATTTTGAGAAAATTATATTAGTTCACTTACTTTTTTATCATCTTCAGATAAGGCATGAGTATATATATTCATTGTTGTTGCAATAGTAGAATGCCCTAATCTTGCAGAAACGGTTTTAATATTTACATTATTGCTTATATCTATTTCATCACCATCTACTTTTTTATACTTACTATTTGAACCAGCTCCCTCATTCTTACTTTCTTTAATATCAAACAAATAAGCATC
>JAVXAF010000026.1:0-13204 GCA_036660635.1 Clostridia bacterium
AGAAAAAATTAAATTGTTTGATGTATATCAAGGAAAACAAATTGAAGATGGCAAAAAAAGTATGGCATATAGTTTATTTTTAAGATCAAATGATAAAACATTAGAAGAAAAAGATATTATAGATGTAATGAATGAAGTTAAAGATATTCTAAATAATAAATTCAATGCTGAAATTAGAAGCTAAATTAAAAAAACAAAATATAATGACATATTAAAACTCGATTTTGTTAAAATATAAAGTCGAGTTTTGTCATATTTTGTAGAAGAATATTGACAAATGGCAAAATATGTAATATCATGACAAGACAAGAAGAAATATATCATTTTATAAATTTAAATATTTAATGGAGAGGTGATTTTATATGGCAAAATTAACAATCAAAGTTGATGGAATACATTGCTTAGGCTGTGCCTTAGGAATTGAAGAACAATTGGAGAAGATGTTAGGGTTTATAATTAGCGCTAAATCTGATTTTGAAACTGGGGCAGTAGAACTTGAATATATGGAAGAATGTTTTGATATGGATATGGTAAAATCATCAATTGAAAGAATTGGCTTAAAAGTAGTGGAAGAGTAAAGGTGATAATATGAAGATTAGTACGTTAAAAATCGAAGGCTTAAAGTGCAAATCATGTGCATTAGGATTAGAAAGAGCATTTAAAAAGGACCCTATGATAGATGACGCGGGAGTAGATATTAAATTAGAAAAAGCCGTAATAAAATATGAGAATGAATATACTGTAGATGATCTTGAAAAAATAGTGAATTCTGTAGGATTTGCTATTGAAAAAGAGGATCCTGAAATTAAAAGATTAAGAGATGAAATGACAGAAAAAGCTATGAAAAAACGTAGTAGGATTAGCAGATTCTTTTTTGGAAACTAATTTTAAAAATATATAAATGGAGTAAACAATTATTGTTTGCTCCATTTTATTATCTAATATATACATAAGTTGTCATAATACTTGAAATTTACTATATAATAGTATATAATAAAGAAAACAAAAAGATACTTTTAAAATTAATAATTTAGGAGGAATAAAATTATGTTAAATAACAATAAAATTAACGTGCATTTTAGTAATGGAGAGAATATCACGTCTTATAAAAATGAAAAAATTTCATCTATATTAAAACGGTTAAAAAATGTTCCAGATCATTTATTTGCTGTAAAAGTTGATAATGAAGAACATAAACTTGATTATCAAGTAATAGAAGATTGCAATGTTAGCTTTATTACCTATTTTGATGAAGAAGGTGAAAAAATATATGCAAAAAGCCTTAAATTTATTATGCTAATGGCTTTTAAGCTGATATATCCAGAAGCAAGAGTTAAAATAGGAAATAAAATATCTAGAGCATATTACATTAAAGTAAATGGCATAGAAGTTAATGATTATATGGTACAAAACGTAAAAGAAAAAATGAATGAGATAATATCACAAGATTTATTCATAGAAAAAGAAAAGCCATCTTATAGAAGATTAAAACAAATCTATATAGAAATGGATTCGATGTCTCAGTTAGAGAATTTTAAAATTAAGCTCTCAGACACATATACTATATATAAATGTAATGGATATTATAACTATTTATATGGTAGACTTGTTCCAAAAACAGGCAATATAAAAGGCTTTGATTTAGGAATATATAAAGATTCACTTGTTTTAATGCTTCCGAAAAAAGATAATATTTATACTGTTGATAAAAAGATTAAAAACAGTAAAATATTAGATACAACTAAAGATTTTAATCATTTTTTGGATATAATTGGGATACCAAATGTATCATGCCTAAATAATGCTGTTTTATCTGGTACAATAGATAATATAATTCGTATTGCTGAGGCAGATCAGTCAAGAAGGCTAGAAGAGTGTGTATCTAAAATCAAAAGGAGAAAACGCGTAAAAGCAATATATATATGTGGACCTTCTTCATCTTCGAAAACTACATTTGCTCAGCGTCTTGCTGAACAACTACGAGTAAGCGGAATTAAATCATTTATTATTTCAATGGATAATTATTTTAATGATGAAGAAAATATACCTTTTGATAAAGATGGAAAAAAAGATTATGAATGCTTTGAAAATATTGATTTTCAACTCTTTTCAAGACAAATTCAAAAATTGTTATCATATAACAAAGTGAATATGCCTCATTATGATTTTACAATCAACAAAAAGTTGTTTGATAAATATCCTACAAAACTTGAAGGAGGAGAATTGTTAATTATTGAAGGTATTCATGCATTAAACCCAAAACTATCTGAAATTATAGCAGATGAAAAAACTTTTAAAATTTATGTAGCTCCTATTGTTACTTTAAGTTATGATTTATATACTGGTGTATCATCTAATGATACAAGACTTTTAAGGAGGCTAGTTAGAGATTCACAATCAAGAGGTAATAGTCCGGAAAACACACTAAAAATGTGGGCTAAAGTGAGAGAAGGCGAAGAAAAAAATATTTTTCCATATGTAAATAAATCGGATTATATTTTCAATACTAGCTTAGTATATGAAATTGGTGTCTTAAAATTATTTGCAGAACCAATGCTTCTCCAAATATCTGATGAAAGCGAGTTTTATAGCGACGCAAGAAGATTATATAAAATGTTACAAAACTTTAGGTTTATACAAACAGATCAAATTCCATCAAATTCAGTGATAAAAGAATTTATAGGAAAAGGCTGTTTTTATAGGTAGAACCGCTTAATAAATCCACAAACATATTGTTTGTGGATTTATTGTATTTTATGTTGTAACAACTTTAACAATATGGTATAATTAAAACAATTTAAAAGTATAGTTAAAAAGGAGATGAGTTTATTTGGCTATAAAAAAGCAAACATTTATGAATGGCGTTTTAATAATAATGATTTCTCAAGTACTTATAAAGGTATTTGGATTTATATATAGAATAATTTTAACTAACTTTCCACAATTTGCGGATGAGGGAAATAGTTATTATGGCTCCGGATTTCAGGTATATACTCTTATACTTGCTATTGCTACAATGGGAATACCAAATACTATTTCAAAATTAGTATCTGAGAAAATGGCTATTGGAGATAAAAGAGGAGCACATAGAATATTTAGAACAGCAATGGGAGTATTTACTTTAATAGCGCTTTGTTTCTCACTTTGTTTATTTTTTGGAGCAGATTATATATCAATTAATATTTTAGCAAATCCAGGAGTAAAATATACTTTAATGGCACTGTCACCTGCAATTATATTTGTTGCCATGTCTGCAACTTTAAGAGGATATTTTGTAGGCATGCAAAATATGTCTGAGTATAGTAAAGCTCAAGTATTAGAACAGATAATTAATAGTGTGTTTTCAGTTATTTTTGTTGTAATGCTTCTTGGATCTACACCTGAAATAATGGCCGCAGGTTCAACACTTGCAACTACTGTTGCAGCGTCTACAGCATTTATATATCTTCTTAGATATTATAATAAAAACAAAAAAGATATATGGGACGAAGCTTCTAAATCTGAGAAGTTTGCAGTTGAATCTAAGAAAAAAATAATTAAAAAATTAATTTCATATGTAATACCTATATCTTTTGGTAGTGTTGTTGTCGCACTTTCGGGTGTTATTGATCTTGCAACTGTAATGCAAGGTTTACAAAAGTTTGGATATACACTTCAACAGGCCAATGAAAAGTTTGGAATAATACTGGGAAAAGTTGATATATTAACAGCTGTTCCACTTTCAATAAATGTGGCGTTTTCAGTAGCACTGGTTCCATTTATTTCATCAGCTATTGCTAAAAAAAGAAAAGAAGAGGCAGTAAAGAAAATAAATTTTTCACTTAAAATATCTTCTATAATTGCACTTCCATGTGCAGCGGGGCTATGTTTTATGGCAAATTCTATTTTTTCACTGATATTTCCTAATGCACAAGCTGGGGCATCGCTATTACAAATTCAGTGTTGGATGGTTGTATTTGCTGTTATTGCTCAAACATTATATGGATCACTGCAAGGCTTAGGAAAACTATATATACCTGGAATATGCTTAGTAATAGGGGCTATAGTAAAATATACCTTAAATGTACTTTTAATACCCAAATTTGGCATAGTAATACCTGCTATTACAACCGTAATATATAATTTAATTGCTTGTTCAATAGCATTCATTTATTTATTTAGGTGTTTAAAGCAGAAACCTAATTTAAAAGATATATTTTTAAGGCCACTTTTAGCAACAATTTCTATGGTATTAGTACTAATTATAACAAATAAATTTCTACTTTACATAAATGTATCACAAACACTAAATACACTTGTTACTATAATAATTGCTATAGCCTCATACTGTATGTTTGTACTACTATTTAATGTATTAAAAAAAGAGGAAATAATGCAGCTACCTTATGGTAACAAGATATGTCAAGTTGTTGAAAAAATAATAAAAATAAACTAAAAACAAAAAAAAGTGTTGACAATGTTTGACATTTGTAGTATATTCTTAGTGTAATCTTAAATAGGAGGGATTTATAATGAACAAAGCACAATTAATTGCAAAAATTGCTGAAGAAAGCAAATTAACAAAAAAAGCAGCTGAGACTGCATTAGACGCATTTGTAACTAGCGTTGAAGGAGCATTAAAAGCTGGAGAAAAAGTACAATTAGTAGGATTTGGTACTTTTGAAGTAAGACAAAGAGCTGCTAGAAAAGGTAGAAATCCACAAACTAAAGCTGAAATAAAAATACCAGCATCTAAAGCACCAGTTTTCAAAGCTGGTAAAGCTTTAAAAGATCTTGTTAACAACAAATAATATTAACTAAGATAAAGATCAGAGTTTATACTCTGATTTTTTTTTCTCTAAATTAGGTTATAAAAATAAATAACATAGATTATATAAATACATATAGTATATTAAAGAGGAATAAAATGTATAAATGTATAATTTTAGTTGAATATAAAAACAATTCAAAAGCTATTTTAACACTATGTGAGAATGTAGAAGGAAAAATAAATACAATCTTTAAAACAAAAGCTTTTATAGGGAAAAATGGTATTGCATCAGATAAATGTGAGGGCGATAAAAAAACACCAAAAGGTGTTTTTTATTTAAGTAAGGCGTTTGGACTTTTAAAAGATCCTAGATCAAAGTTAGAGTATTTGAAAGTAAATAAAAATAATTATTTTGTTGATGATGAAAATTCAAAGTATTATAATAAAATGGTAAATATATTAAATGTAGAAAAAGATTGGATAAGAGCAGAACATTTAGTTAAATTTAGGTCACAATATAAATATGCTATTATAATAGATTATAATAAAAAATGTATAAAAGGAGACGGGAGTGCAATTTTTTTACATTGTAGTAAAGGTAAACCAACAGCAGGATGTATTGCCATTGCAAAAAAATATATGCTAAAATTATTGAGAAAAGTTGATAAAGAAACTATAATCATTATAGTATAAACATTTGAGGGCTTAAGTTCCTTTACTTATTGAGTAAAACATGGTATAATAAATAAAGATTTTAGATAAGGAGAATACAAATGATAGGAACAACTAATATAACACTTAGGTTTGGAAAAAGAACACTTTTTGAAGAGGTTAATATAAAATTTACAGATGGAAATTGTTATGGTATTATTGGCGCAAATGGTGCTGGAAAATCAACATTTTTAAAGATATTATCTGGTGAGATAGAGCCTAGTCAAGGAGAAGTTTATACATCTGGTAAAGAAAGGCTTGGAATATTAAAACAAAATCATTATGAATATGATGACGTAAGAGTAATTGATACTGTAATTAGAGGAAATGCTAGGCTTTATGAAATAATGAAAGAAAAAGAGGAAATATATGCAAAACCAGATTTTAATGATGAAGATGGAATAAAAGCTGGAAATTTAGAAGCTGAATTTGCAGAATTAAATGGATGGATGGCAGAAGTAGATGCTGCTCAACTTTTAATTGGGCTTGGAATATCACCAGAACTTCATGAAAAATTTGTAAGAGAACTTACAGGCCCAGAAAAAGTAAAGGTTTTACTTGCTCAAGCCTTATTTGGAAATCCTGATGTATTACTTTTAGATGAACCAACCAACAACTTAGATATTGATGCAATTGCTTGGTTAGAAGAATTTTTAATAAATTTTGAAAATACAGTTATCGTAGTGTCACATGATAGACATTTTTTAAATAAAGTATGCACACATATTGCAGATATAGATTATGGAAAAATTAAGTTATATATGGGAAACTATGATTTTTGGTACGAATCTAGTCAACTCGCTTTAAAACAAATGAAAGATTCTAACAAGAAAAAAGAAGATAAAATTAAAGAATTAGAAGATTTTATTAGAAGATTTAGTGCAAACGCTTCTAAATCAAAACAAGCTACTTCAAGAAAGAAGACTTTAGAAAAAATTCAACTTGATGAAATAGTACCTTCAACTAGAAAGTATCCATATATAGAGTTTAAACCTGAAAGAGAATCAGGAAGAGAAATTCTTGATGTAGACAATATATCAGCAACAGTAGATGGAGTACAAGTATTAAAAAATGTATCTTTTAAAGTTACAAAAGGTGATAAAATAATATTAATAGGCTCAAATGGTATTGCCAAAACAACATTATTTAAAATATTAATGGGTCAAATGAAGCAAGATAAAGGAAAAGTAACGTTTGGGAAAACTATTAATAAATCATATTTACCTCAAGACAATGAAAATTATTTTAAATCAACAAAATCAATTGTAGAATGGATAGCAGAAGCATATAACATAAATGATGAAACTATAATAAGAAGTTTTTTAGGTAGAATGTTATTTTCTGGTGAAGAATCACTAAAAAAAGTAAATGTTTTATCTGGAGGAGAAAGAGCAAGATGCATGCTTTCAAGATGTATGTTAGAAGCACCAAATTTACTTCTTTTAGATGAGCCAACAAATCATCTAGATTTAGAAAGTATAACATCATTAAATAATGGGCTTATGAGAAGTACAGCAGAAATCATTTTCACATCTCATGATCATCAATTTATAGAAACAGTTGCAAATAGAATAATAGAAATAACAGATAATGGAATTATAGATAGACGTATGACATATGATGAGTATTTGGAAAGTATAGTAAAATAAAAAAATAACAAGCTAATATTTAATATTAGCTTGTTATTTGTACATTATAAGTGGTGCCCCAGGGGCAATTCGAACGCTCGATCTACGGCTTAGAAGTACTGTGTCACAAATGCAAAATAATTTGCAAGAAACATTAGAACATTTGGTATACATTTTAAATGTATATGTAGACTTATATGAATTAGCTCCTAGTGGCGAATATGAGACAAGTTTTGAGTGGGATGATAGTATTGTAGTTGATAGTGAATATGAGTAGAAAATAAGACAAAATGAAGCAAATCAAAAGTTACGTTCTAAAAAATCTTATTTAATGTGGAGATATGGTTTAGAAGAAAAACAAGCCGAAGAAATGCTAAAAGAAGTAAAAGAAGAAAATAAAGAAACAGAAATGTTAAAACCTGATTATTTAGAAAATTGTAGTAAAGATATAATTGAAAAGTATGCCGAGCTAGAAAGAAGAATAATAAAAGATATAGCAAGAAGAATGGCTGGAGCTGATTTTCAAATGACTGAAAGTGCAAGGTGTAAATCAAACAACAGCTAAAATGCAAGAATCAAGAGCAGATGAAATGGATTCGGATTTAGTTGAGACTACTGCACACGCTGGAGCTAGACCAAGCCACGCAGAGTGGCAAGGAAAAGTATTTAGTCGAAGTGGTAAAGATAAGAAGTATCCGAAATTTGTTGAAAATACAGGATATGGAACAGCAGGAGGACTTTGTGGAGTCAATTGTAGACATTCGTTTTATCCTTTCTTTGAAGATATATCTGAAAGAGCATATACTGATGATGAAATAGAAAAATATAATGAAAAGAATATAACATATGATGGGAAACAGTATAGTGAATATGAAGTAACTCAAATACAGAGGTCATTAGAAAGAAATATACGAGCAGATAAAAGGCAAATTATTGCAAAACAAGGAGCTATTTTAGGCACAAAAGAAGATGACTTGAAAGAAACACTAAAATTAGAAATGAGTAAATCATCTGTTATATTAAAGCAAGATGAGATTAAGCTAAAACATTTCATTGAACAAACAAAACTGACAAAAGAAAGTAGCAGAGAACAAATAGCAAGTTGGAATAAAAGTATTAGTAGAAATACAGTGATTTCAAGAGAAACACTTGAAAATAGGGCAAAAATATTGTATAATTTAGATACAGGAGAACAAAATATAAAAGCATATTTAAAAGATGAAACTATAAGAAAAAACATATTATCTAATAATATGAGTAAAGTGTTAAATGTTGATAAACAAAATAAACATATTTTAGGTACAAAAGAATATAAAGATGGAAAAAGTTATCTAACTATAGATAATGAGAAAGTTCAAAAATTAGTTAATAAATATGTAGGAACTGGAAAAATGGAAAGAGATAAAAATGATAACTTCGTACATAAAGAGTTTAACAGTGCTGATTATAATATAGGAGTTAGTATAAATAAAGATACAAAAGTAGAAACAATTACTAATAAGTTTTATATTCATTATAGCAAAACAGGAGTACATATAGTACCTACAATTAAAGGAGAGTAAAAATAAATGGATTTATTTAGTTTTTTTAGAAAAAAGGTAGAATTGATAGATGATAATAATAAGAAGTGGATTGGTGTAGTAGAAACTTTTACGCCCGCAATTGATACTGATGATGAGTTATATGATGAAATAGCATTATCAATTTGCGATGGAAGATTGATAGGTTTTAATCAAACAGAAATAAAAGAAATTAAAATAGTAGAATAGGAGTATGTTATGAGTTTAAATGATATAATCGAAATATTAGATATCGGATTAAAAGATGATATAAAAGATGTCTTAGAAGAATATAAGATAAAATATAATCATATAAATAATCCTGATAGACTTAAAATATATAGTAGAATATTACATGAGGGAGCATATTATACTATGTCAAGAGAAGGTATGAATTGTATTAAATATTTTGGAGGTAAATATCCAAGGAGTGATATTGATGGATAATTTTAAAATAATGTATAAAATATTAAAAACATTAGAAGCATCTATGGATTTAGAACAAGTAAACCAGGATAGTGTATCATATACTAAATTAGGGATAACTGAAGAGAGGTATAATAGAATATTAAAAATGCTATTGAAAAAAGGATATATAGATGGTATTAAAGTTCAACAATATATAGATGGCGAGACAATTATAAATACTGAAAATATAGAAATTACTATTGAAGGATTACAATTTCTAGAAGAAAACGGTTTGATGAAAAAAATACATAATACAGCAAAAGGAATAAAAGAAATTACACCTTTTATATAGTATTATACAATAAAGGCATGTCATTTAACACAAGATAGGATAAAGAAAGAATAAAATTATAGTTAATAAGAGTTGCAGAAATGTAACTCTTTTTATATGTCCGCAACGAGAGATAGAAAACTCTTAAAAAGACTAGTTGAAAGGAGTCTTATTTATGAAGACAGATTATTTAAAAAGTATAGGATTAAGCGATGAGCAAATCCAAAACGTTATGGCTGAAAATGGAAAAGACATACAAAAGTTTAAAGATGAGAATGAAACATTTAAAACAGACATAGCAAACGCAAATGAAATTTTATATCCACAAATAAATGTAACAGGACTTGGAGATTACACAAGAAATAGTGGTTATACAAGTGGTTCAGTTGATTTAGTGTGGAAAAAAGCATTATATAATTACGATAGAGGAACAAAAATATCAGTAGATACAATGGATAATCAAGAGAGTTTTGAAAACGTTAAAAATTTATTATAACATATAGTTACATTAGAATAATTGTCATGAAAAGGACATACACTATTATTGGTTAGATGAGGGCAGAAGAGGCAGCCGCCACGCCAGCGATGTCTTAAAAGAGATGAGACTTAGCCACCTAGCCATTTAACTAAGAGAGGATATTTCGGTGTCCTCTTTTTTTTTGCAAAATTTCTATTTTTAAGATATATTTGCTTGGGGAAATTTTTAAGTAAAATATAGTAAAAAATAGGAAAAATGAGTAAAAATAAAATAAAAAAATATCAAGTCAATCTCAAAGAAAGGCTTGATATAAGTACTTTATAAGTGGTGCCCCAGGGGCGATTCGAACGCTCGACCTACGGCTTAGAAGGCCGTTGCTCTATCCAACTGAGCTACTGGAGCATGACAATTTTTTAGTACTCTAATATAATAACATATATTTTGCAATAAATCAATATCTTTTGCAAAAAAAATGAAATGAATATAAAATACTTTATTTTCATTTCATTATTTTTGAATTATTTATTAATATATTAGTTATTTTTTACTAAATTTTTAATCTCTTCATGTCTTTTTACTTTTTCTGTAGTAGTTTTAATGAGAGGAACATCAGTAACAAGTAATTCTCTTATATACTTGTATACAGGCATTAAATCATTTACTTTTTTTACTTCAACTTTTATTAAATTATATATTTCATCAAATGTTTTTCCTTTTAAAAGTTCGTTTTCCTTAGAATAAACTATTTTTGTACATAAAACTATATCTTTATTTTTATCGGTATTTCCATATACAATTGATTCATCAATTAAATCAGATTTGTTAAGAAGCTTTTCAAGCTCATCAGGATATATGTTTTTACCGTTTTTTAATATAATCACATCTTTTTTTCTACCTGTTATGTATAAATAGCCTTTTTTATCAAAATATCCTAAATCACCTGTATAAAACCAACCATCTTTAATAATTTTATTTGTAGCTTCTTCATTATTATAATATCCAAGCATTACATTAGGGCCTTTAGCAATTATTTCTCCAATTCCTTCTTCATTTGGAGTATCAATTTTAACTTCAATATTATGAAGAGGAAAACCTGTTGAAGGAGCTCTTCGATATTTGTCGTTTTCACATGCAAGTACAGGTGAAGTTTCTGTTAGTCCATATCCTTGTATCATTGTTATTCCAATATTTTCTAAAAATTTAACAATTTGTTTATCTGTTGAAGCAGATCCATAAATTATTATTCTAATTTTGCCACCAAGATTATCTAAAATACTTTTAAAAGCTTTTCTTCTAATATCAATTCCAAACTTTCTTAAAAAATTTGAAATAATCATTAAAACTTTTACAGGAAACTCTAACCCTTTAGCTTTTATTTGCTTATTTATTTGTTTATACATTACTTCTAAAAGAGCTGGTACACATACTAAAGAGCTAATATTATACTCGTTCATATTTTTTGCGATAAATTTTATACCATCGCAAAAACAAATTCTACACCCTGTGGCCAAACAAAATAAATAAGTTGCTGTACATTCTAATGTATGATGCATTGGCAAAAATGAAAGTATGCTATCTCCATCATATATTTTTATTAAAGTTGTCATAGCTGAAACATTTGAACAAATATTTTTTTGCGAAAGCATAACAGCTTTTGATATATCAGTAGTTCCAGAAGTAAAAAGCATAATGGACATTTCATTTTCGTCAAATTTAGTATTACTAAATGAATTATCTCCATTTTGTATTAAAGCTTTACCATTTTCCATTAATTTTTCAAATGATAAAATTTCATTTTCATCTTCTTTATTATCCATACAAATGTAATATTTTAAATTTGATGTATTTTTTTTCTTTATATCATTGAAAGTATCAATATACCTTTTATCAAAAACTACAGCATCGGCTTGACTTCTTATAATTAAACTTTCTATCTCATTAGGTGGAAGTGCCCTATCTAGTGGAACTACCACCATATCTGAAATAGTTGTTGCCATATATGTAACACACCAATAGTATCTATTTGGACTAATAAGCGCAACTCTTTTTTTCTCTAATCCTAAATTTAGTAAAGATGTTCCGAAGTTTTCAATATCTTTTTTATATCTATTGTAGCTTACATTTATAAATTTTGGATTTTTAACTTCAGGATTTTCTTTATAACTAAAAGCGATTTTATCTCCAAAAAGTTTTGCACTTCCATCTACTAAGTCTTTATAGTTAGTATAGGTCCTTCCTTCATATAACTTGTTTTTTTGTGTCTTGAATTTCTCAACCATTAAATATCACCCCGTTTATCAAATAATAGTATATACAATTTTGTTTAAAAAAGCAAGTAAAAATTAAGATATATTCGATATAATTGTATTAGAAAAAAAAATATGATATAATATTTGAACATAAAAATGTACTAAAATACTTTTAAAGGGAATGATATAATGGAAATAAAAAAAGATAAAATTCAAAATGTTATTGATATAATAATTATGGTGTTACTTGCGTTTATTGGAATTAAAAAAGGTGGGTTTTATAAAACAGATTCACTTATTTTTGAATTATTAATAACAATACTTTCAGCAGTATACATGTGCTTTAAAAATATACAAAAAAGTAAATATAAAGAAAGAAAATTTGATACTGTTGGTTTTTTGCTTTTGCTACTTCCGATTTTTTATACATTACCTGTGATTTTTAAAAATTATGCAAATTTGAATGAAAGTATTTTTGAAATAATAAGATATTTTAATTTATATACTATATATAAAATTGCCAAAAATTCGAATAATAAAAAAATATATAAATCGGGAATAATAGTAATAGGCACTATATTTTGTATATTTGGATTAGATGGCGTAGGAAATAGATATTTTAGTAATATATTATCAAAATTTGATTCTGGATATTTAGACTTAAATAGAACAAGAATGTCTGGTACAATTCAGTATGCAAATACTTTTGCTTTATTTGTACTAATTGCATATATTTTTTTACAAGAGAAAATAACTTGCCAATTTAATATGATGAAAAATAAAAAGAAAATTCCATTATTTTCACTATATTATACGTTAGCGGTTTTAATGATTACTTGTATTATACTTAGTGGTTCTAGAATGGTATTTTTTCTATTACTAAGTACTTTAGTTATAACTTATTTTATGTGTAAAAGAAAACTAAATATTTTTGCTATAACTGTAAGTTTTATAGAAGCTATTATATTTTCAAATATAATAATTATATTAATGGTAAATGAGCCTAAACTAATTTTACTTATAGTAGCTTTTTCTTTTATAATAAATATTTTTTGTATATATATAATGTTAAAATTTAGTAAAAAAAATG
>JAVXAF010000027.1:0-4222 GCA_036660635.1 Clostridia bacterium
CCTTTTTATTTTATAATAATAGGTACATATCTACTTAATATTATAGATATAAACTTTAAAAAATTAGAAAATAACAAAGAGTTTTCAAAAAGGTTAAAAAAACTATTTATTCCACTTATTATAGGAGCAGTTTTAACAGTTATAAATCCGTATGGAATTAAATTATTAATGTATCCATTTCAAACACTATCTAATGATTTTATAAATTCTAACATAGCTGAGTTTGCACCAACTAATATAGCAAACAATATAGGTATATTATATATGGCTTTTATTATAATTTTATTTATAAAAACGGATAAGAAATTAAAATTAACGCCTGTATTTTTATTTTTAGGAACAATGTTTATGAGCCTTTTGGCAATAAGAAATACGGCTTTATTAATTATAGTATCAGTTACTTGTCTTGGTTATATTGAAAATGTAGAAAAAATAAGTAATACAAAAAACACTAAAGATATACGAGCAAATAAAATTGCTGAGTGCTGTGCATTTTTAGTAGTATATAGTAGTATAACAATTGGTTTTCTTATGATAAAAACATATAGTTATTTACCAAAAGAAACATATCCGGTTGAAGCAGTAAAATATATAAAGGAAAATATAAGTAGGGATAAAGTTATATTTAATAATTATGAATGGGGAAGCTTAATGATGCTAAATGATATAAGTGTATTTATTGACTCTAGGTGCGATTTATATACTACTGAGTATAATAAAGGGGTAAGTGTTGCAAAAGATTATATATCAATAATAGATTGTCGCGAAGATTATAAAAAGTTACTTGAAAAATATAAGGTGGATTATATTTTTGTGAAAAAAAATACGCCTATTGCAAAAAATACTATTGGATATAATGAATATAAAATAGTATATGAAGATGATATTTCATATATTATTGAACTTGTAAAATAAAAATATTTATGATATATTATAAACAAAAAGGAGGTTTTAAAATGGGGAAATTAAATGATACGGATGAGGAAATATTTAGCTATATTAAAAATGAAGAAAAAAGGCAAAAAGATAATATAGAACTTATTGCATCAGAAAACTTTGTTAGTGAAGCAGTGCTTGAAGCTATGGGATCTGTTCTTACAAATAAATATGCTGAAGGGTATCCAAATAAACGATATTATGGTGGTTGCATAAATGTGGATGATGTGGAAACTTTAGCAATAAAAAGAGCTAAAGAATTGTTTAAAGCACAACATGCTAACGTACAGCCACATAGCGGGAGTCAGGCTAATATGGCTGTATATATGGCAATGATTAATCCGGGTGATACTGTGCTTGGTATGGATTTGTCAAATGGAGGACATTTAACACATGGAAGCAAAGTAAATTTTTCTGGTAAGCTATATAATTTTGTATCATATGGAATTGATGACAAAGGATATTTAGATTATGCAGATGTTGAAAAAAAAGCATTAGAGTTTAAACCTAAAATGATAGTTGCTGGAGCTAGTGCATATCCTAGAAAAATAGATTTTGCAAAATTTAGAGAAATTGCAGATAAAGTAGGTGCATATCTCATGGTAGATATGGCACATATTGCTGGTCTAGTTTGTGCTGGAGAACATATCTCACCAGTTCCTTACGCAGATTTTGTTACCTCTACTACTCATAAAACTCTAAGAGGACCTAGAGGAGGACTTATTCTTTGCAAAGAAGAATATGCAGCAAAAATTGATAAAACTATTTTTCCAGGAATTCAAGGCGGACCATTAGAACATGTTATAGCTGGCAAAGCAGTATGCTTTAAAGAAGCTTTAAATGAGGATTTTAAAACATATATTAAGCAAGTATTGGTAAATTGTAAAGTACTTGCAAATGAGCTGCTAAACAGAGGATTTAAGCTTGTATCAGGTGGGACAGATAATCATTTAATGCTAATAGATCTTACTTCTAAAAAAATAACAGGTAAAGACGCCGAATCACTTTTAGAAGAAGTAAATATAACGGTAAATAAAAATGCTATACCAAATGATAAGCAAAAGCCTACAATAACAAGTGGAATTAGAGTTGGTACTGCTGCTTGCACTACAAAAGGATTAAAAGAAGATGATATGATAAAGTTAGCTGAAGCTTTTGATCTTGTACTTTCAAAAAATATAAATAATGTTAGTGACCAAAAACAGAAAGAAAATATAGAAAAAGCAAAATATATTGTTAGTAAGCTTACTCAAAAATATATATGATAGGAGGCGGTTATATGCAAAGTATATCTGTAAATTTTGATGGATTATCAAATTTTGTAAGAGATGATGAACTATACTTTATGGGGCAAAAGGTACTAGATGCACATGATAAATTAGAAAGAAAATCTGGACTTGGTAAAGATATGTTAGGCTGGATGGATCTTCCAGAAAAAAGAAACGAAGAAGAAATAGAAAAACTTAAAAGATGCGCAAGTAAAATACAAAAGCAGGCAGATGTATTTATTGTAGTAGGAATTGGTGGATCATATTTAGGTTCTAAAGCAGTTATAGATTTATTTACTAATACATTTAGTAATATGCTATCACTAAGTGAAAGAAAATTTCCTCAAATAATATTTGCTGGAAACAATTTAAGTGGAAAATATTTAAGAGATTTAATTGAATATATTGCTGATAAAGATGTAGCTATTAATGTTATTTCAAAGTCAGGTACTACTTTAGAGCCTGCTATTGCATTTAGAGCTTTAAGACTATTTTTAGAAGAAAAATATGGAGTTTCTGGAGCATCAGAGAGAATATATGTGACTACTGATGAAAATAAAGGAGTGCTACATGATATTGCAATAAAAAACGAATATGAAATGTTTGTAGTACCAGACAATGTTGGTGGTCGATATTCTGTGCTTAGTGCTGTTGGTTTGTTACCAATTGCAGTTGCAAATATAGATATAGAAGACTTATTAGATGGAGCCCAATTTGCTGCACATGTATTTAATGATAGAGGTTTAGAGCATAATGATTGCTATAGATATGCAGCATATAGAAATATATTATTATCAAAAGGAAAGCAAATTGAAATACTTGCAAGTTATGAACCTTCATTTAGGTATTTTATAGAATGGTTTAAACAATTATTTGGTGAGAGTGAAGGAAAAGATTCAAAAGGCATATTTCCTACAGGAGTTAATTTTACAACTGATTTACATTCTATGGGTCAACTTATTCAAGATGGAAAAAGAAATATCTTTGAAACTGTCATAAATATAGGATTAGATAGAAGTTTTGTTAAACTACCAGAAGTAAAAGAAAATGAGGACAATTTAAATTACTTAGCAGGAAAAGAAATAGATTATATTAACAAACAGGCTTTTAGCGGAACTCTTAGCGCACATATACAAGGAGGGGTACCAACAATTGTTATTAATATAGAAGAGATAAATGAATATAACATTGGTGGGTTAATATTTTTCTTTGAAAAAGCTTGTGCTATTAGTGGATATATTTCAGAGGTTAATCCATTTGATCAGCCTGGTGTTGAAGCATACAAAAAAAACATGATGGAATTATTAAAAAAAGAATAGAAATAAAATAGATTTTTTAAGAAAACTATATAGTTTACTCGATATAGTTTTTCTTGTATTATATAATTAACAAAACTAGAAGAAAGTGATTAAAATGGAAAAAATATTAACTTCAAACAAATTAAAATTTATAGCATTTATAACAATGATAATAGATCATTTTGGGTATTTCTTTAGCGAATATTTAGATCCTAACATATATATTTATTTTAGAATTATTGGAAGAATAGCAATGCCAATATTTGTATTTTTAATTGTTGAGGGATATATTCATACAAAAGATATAAAAAAATATCTTTTAAGATTATGTTTAATAGCATTATTAACACAAGTTATTATAACTTTAGAAAGTTATTTTAACATTATAATTTTGCAAAAAACATTAAATTTGGATGGCTTTTTAAATATTGTTTTCTCTTTTTGCTTGTCAATTATACTTATTATAATGCTTGATAATAAATATCAAGAAAAAATAAAAAGTAATTTACTTAAAATAGTTATTATAACTATAATAGGATTGTGTTATGTATTTTTTCCTATTGATTATGGATTTATAGTACCAGCAATGGCAGTAGCTATATATATTATAAGAAAAACTGTTAAAAGTAATAATGCATATATGTTATTAATGCTACTTGCAATAATAATTCCTTGCCTATTTGAAAAAAAGTTTGGAATGTTTGCAATAATGGCATATCC
>JAVXAF010000027.1:4232-12860 GCA_036660635.1 Clostridia bacterium
CAAAGCAAGTAAGTATATATACTATATTGCTTTTCCTATGCAATATGTAATTATATATTGCATATATGTAATCAGAGTATTATTAAGCAAATAATTAAAAAAAATAAATAAATAAAGGAAGGAATATATACTATATTTGTATAAATATAGTATATATGGATAGTTATGAAATTAAATATAAAAAACAGTCTTAAAAAAATCAAAGAGGTATTTATTAAAAATAAAGAAAATATAATTATATACTGTGGAATACTTATATTTAGTATTTTTATTTTATGGGGCTTTTTAAGTGGACACTATGCAACGGATACATATAACATTATTAATAGAGGATATGAAAAGTATGCAATAGATCATTCTTTAAGTGATGGTAGAGTTTTTATGGCGATTATTGGACTTACAGCACATGCTTTAAAACTACCAATTTTAGCTTATGTAGTTATAACCACTTTACTGGCAATAATTGTATCTTGTTTTGTTGTTATGGTGCTATATCATATTATTATTGAAAACAAACAAGACTTAAAAGAGGTATCTGTCAAAAGTAAAATAATTGCAATACTTATTTCTTATGTAACAATATTTAATTTTATGTATATAGAAAATATGTATTTTGTAGAGTCAATTGTAATGGCTATTAGTATTTTACTGTACTTACTTGCGGCAAATATATTAGTAAAAAGAGAAAAAAACTATATCATCAAATCATCATTATTAGTGGTATTGGGACTATTTTGCTATCAAGGAACTATAGGATTTTTTTTATGTTCAGTATGTTTAATTTCTTTTTTAGCTAAAAAAAATTGGAAAAAAGTAATAGGAAATATAATAATAGCAGGATATATAGTAGTATTTAGTGTTTTAGTAAATATGATACAAGTTGCAATATTTGAAAATTTACTCAATTTAAAACAAGAAAGAATTGGGAATATAAAGGATATTCCATATAATATTTTTGTAATACTTAGAAATTTGCCTAATATATTAGCAATTAGTGCTAGAATATACCCTAAATGTTTGTTTATTATTTTTATGATCGTTTTAATTTGTATAATTTCTATATATTTAATACGAAAAAATAAAAATAACATATTAGAAATTTTATTTCTAACTTTATTTTCAATAGCAACATCTTTTTCAACACAAATATTGTCGTTAGGTAATCTTTTTGCTGGAAGAGTTAATTTTTCTATTGGTGCTACGATTGGAGTTATATTTGCTTATGCTTTTTGTAGAACTAAAATATTTGAAAATAGATCATACGAAAAATATTGCATTATAGCAATACTTTTCATATATTTTACAGTAAATGCATGTAATTACAAAGTAGTAATAAATGAATCTAAAAAAATTAATGTGCTAGAAAAAAAAGAAGTAGAGGAAATTGAAGAATATATGAAAGAGCATGAAAAGGAAAATAATATAAAAATTGATAAGATTTGCTATATTACAGAAAAAAATTCTATTAGAAGATTATTTTTAAATAATAGTAAATATACATCATTTGTTACATATAATGCAGTACATACAAAATGGTCTTTTGATGGTGCTATTAATTTATATAGTGGAAGAAACTTGCAAATTATTGAAATGATCCCTGAAGCTTATGAATTATATATAGATAATTTAAAAAACAACAAAAAAAGAAATGACTATTTCTGCTTGGGGGATACATTATGTGTTGTTATGAACTTTTTTTAAAGAAATGTAAGATTTAGATAAATTATTTTTTATAATAGTATTAATTTTATATAATCAAAAGGAAAATTAACATATATGTTTACATAAACTATTTACAAAATTACTAAACTGTGGTATAATATGTCCAGCTTAGTAATTTTTTCTAGCTATAATACATAAGAATAATAGTATAAGATCCAAAGGAGGAAATTAGTAATATGGAAAACTATAATGAAAGCAACGTTGTAGAAATTGGTGGTAAAATAGTATCTGAGCCTGAATTTAGTCATGAACTATTTGATGAAAAATTTTATAAAATATATATAGAAACAAAAAGACTTAGCGGATATTATGACAAGCTACCGGTTATTATTTCAGAAAGACTATTAGATATAGATGAATTAAAACAAAAAGAATTTTTACATATAGAAGGACAGTTAAGATCATATAATCAACAAATAGATGGAAGAAGTAAATTAGTACTTTCAATATTTTGCAAAGATGTAAAAAAAGTTGAAGATGAAACCGTAGACATACTAAATGAGTGCGATTTTATTGGATATATTTGTAAACAACCGATTTATAGAAAAACACCTCTTGGAAGAGAGATAGCTGATGTACTTATAGCGGTAAATAGAACATATAAAAAATCAGACTATATTCCTTGCATTTTGTGGGGAAGGAACGCTAAGTTTTGTGAAAAATTAAACGTTGGAACAATGGTTAAAATTAATGGCAGACTTCAATCAAGAAACTATGAAAAAAAGTTACCAGATGGAACGGTATTACCTAAAGTTGCATATGAAGTATCAGTATCTAAGTTTTCTGTCAATAATCAAGAAGATAAAAAACAAGAAGAAAAACAAGTAGAGTAAAAAAATATTAATAATTATATAACTGGAAAGTAGAATAATCTACTTTCTTTTTTTATATTTGAAAATCAATGGATCTTGAGTATTACCATTTTTACCAAATATTGTAATATGAAGATGTGGACCTGTAGTATTACCATTAAGCCTCCCATCTGACAAAAACTTAGGACCAACATATCCAATCATATTGTTACTAGTTACTTTATTTCCAACTTTTTCCATATATTTTTGGCTTAAATGACCATACAAAGATTTTAATCCACCAATGTGAGATACAATAATAGTGTTTCCATAACCAAGCATAAAATCAGAGTAAACAACTGTCCCAGAAGATATGGGGTAAACGGTGCTACCCTCTGGAGCTAAAAAATCTATTCCATTATGGAAGTTTTCTTTACCAAATAATATTCTATATCCATAGTGTGAAGAAATATTAGTATATAGAGTTGGATATATAAATTCATTATTAGAATTTGAAAATGTAGATATAATAGAAATAAAGATAGAAAAAACAATAAAGAAAAAATAAAATTTTTTTAACATTAAATCACCACTAAAATTATACCCTAAAAGCTTATAGTTGTAAAGAAAAACCGGTATTTAAAAATCGACATCAATTGTTACAAAATTGTTACAATTTTAAAATGTTTATCAAAAGTATTGATTTTTACTTTTTAATTGGTATAATTAATATATGATCTTTAAAATAAGGAGGAAATTATGAAAAAATCAAAGAAAATAATGTTAAGAGCCCTACCAGTACTTATGATACTTATGGTAGTTGTTACAGCAAATGTGTTTGGCTTTAGTGACTTTACACCAAGTGTTGACTTATCAGGAGGGACGGACGGAACAGCTACTCTTGCAGTTAAAAATGTTTGGAATATAATATTAACAATACTTCAAGTAGCAGCAGTAGCAGCAGTTGTTTTTGCAGGTGTAAGATATATGTTTGCTTCAGCAGATGATAAGGCTGGTATAAAAAAAAGCATGGGAACTCTTGCAATTGGAGCAATATTAGTTTTTGGCGCTTCAACTGTTATTTCATTCTTGACAACAGTAGCAACTGAAGTTTTATAGTAACAGAATAATAACATACAGGAGAGTATTATGAAAAAAATTATAGTATGTTGTATATTTACTTTGTTTTTAGCCTGTAGCTTAAATTTTGCTTTTGCAGGCCTTGGAGATAAATTTGATGAAGGAAATTTGGGTACAACCGAAAATGCAGTAAATGCAATTGAAAAACCAGTAGAAAATATATGGTCGATTGTAACAATTTGCTTACAAGTTGCTTCAGTATCTGGCGTGGTTATCGCTGGAATAAAGTATATGTATACTTCTGCAGATGGAAAAGCGGAATTGAAGAAAACTTTAGTGCCACTAGTAATAGGAATGATTATAGTTTTTGCAGGTTCAACCGTTGTACAATTTATTCAAACGAGCTTTACCGAAATTACTGTGAAAACTGTGAAAGTGGAGTAAAACATTTCAAGAATGTTACAAAATAATTACAATATGAATAAAATAAAGAAAAGCTATAGTATTTTAAATAATATTATAGCTTTTTTTTTACATATTTGATATAATAATTAAGAAATATACATCAGAAAGAGGAATAATATGAAAAGAAAAATTTACTCTATTTTTATTTTAATGCTATTATTTTTAACTTTTACTACTTCTTATATAAATGCAGGATGGTTTGAAGAAGGCAGCACTTGGTTTGGTGAAGTTGATAAGACTCCTGCGAATGTACAAGGAAGCACTAATATAAATGATATTATAAAAGACTTTTCTAATTATATAAATATTGCAGGAACAAGTATAATTGTTATAGTTACTATTATACTTGGAATTAAATATATTTATGGAAGTTCTGAGGGAAAAGCTGAAGTTAAGAATAGTTTAACTACTCTAATAATAGCATGTGTTTTTTTCTTTGGATGGAATACTATAAGCACAATATTTATTACAAATACAAATGAGTTTACCTTACAAGCTAATACTTTTCAAGATATGATGAAAAAAATTTTTGGTACATTTGTGTATATAGCACAGTACTTTATGATTGGTTCTGTAATATATGTTGGTGTTAAATACATATTTGGTGGAGCAGAAGGAAAGGCGAATTTCAAAGCTAAATCAGCACAATTTATATTAGGAATAATTTTGGCTTGGTCATCTGTTAGCTTTTTAACCTTTGTTTCTAATATTATTGAAGATGTTTTTTAGGGAGGTAAAATATGGGAAATACATATACGGTACCACGTAGTGCAAAAGGTGAGTCTAGAATATTATATATTTTTACAATAAAATCTTTTATTTCTACTGCTGTTATAGGTTTAATAGGGGCAGGAATTTGGTTTGTGGGTTCAAATTATTTTGGAATGAGCATATTTGTAGGATTAGCTATTACTGTATTTTTTGGAATAATAGGATTTTTATTGGGAACAGCAAAAATACCTGATATTCAAGCGATGGGGAAGTTTAGATCTGCCAGTGGTGAGACACTTACAGAAATTATATTCAGATTTTTTGCCTTTAAAAGTAAAAAAAGATTATATTTATATAATTACAAAAGACAAATAGAAAAAGAGGAGGATAAATAATATGAATTCATTAATGATACCAATGATTGGCCTTGGTGTAATATTGTTATTTGGAGCTATATACTTGATTTTTTCAAAGCCTAAAAATGGAAGTACTACAAAAGTGACTCAATCACAAAATAAGACTAATACAGGAAAGACATCTTCTGGTGCGGAATCTATAAATAAAGAAGACGTTTTTAAATTTATGGAGTTTGAAAAAGTTCAAGATAATATGATAGTACAACAAAAAGGCACAAGATATACTATGGTTATGAAGTGTAAAGGAATTAACTATGATCTGATGTCAGAAGTTGAACAATTAGCTGTAGAAGAAGGATTTATAACCTTTTTAAATACATTAAAATATCCTATACAATTATACGTACAAGCACAAAATATTGATTTAAAAGAAGCTATTTCAAAATATAAAGAAAATACATCCTCATTGCAAGCAGAATATATGGAAGTAACAGAGGAATTTAACTCGGTTAGAGAAGCGTTTGATGCAACTGATGAAGAATTAAATGAAGTAACAGAAAAAAGAGAAAAAGTTCTTAATGTTTATGAATATGCAAATGATATAATTAACTATGTAGAAAAATTAAGCCTAAATAAAAGTTTATTACAAAGAAGTTTTTATATTTTGGTTTCATATAACTCATCTGAAATTTCTTCTGCTGAAAAATTTAGTAAAGATGAAAAAGTAAGTATTTGCTATAATGAGTTACTTACTAGATGCCAGTCAATACTTAGTGGACTTTCTTCATGTTCAGTAAGCGGAGTTATACTTAATTCAAATGAAGTTGCTGAATTGTTATATACAGCATATAATAGGGATGATAAAAATTTCTTAAATGTAAAAGAAGCTATTGATTCTGGATTTTATAGATTATATTCTACTTCTGAAGATGCTTTCTTAAAGAAACAAGAAATGTTACAAGAAGCAATAAATAATGAGGCTAAAATCAAAGCAATTGAGGCTATTAAGATTGCTATTGATGATGGTACTTATGCTCCACCTTCAGGGGAAAGCCTTGGCATAGCTGAGGAAATAAGTAAACAAGCATATAATAAATTATCTAAAGAAAAAGAGCTACCAAATGAAATAAAAGAAAAAGCAAAGAAAATTCTCGTAGATGATTATAGGGCTGTAAAACAAAATTTAGTTTCTAAAATTAGTGAAGAAATTGAAACAAAAAAAGAAGAAATTAAAAATGTAGAAAAAGTAAATGGAAAAATTGAAACAAGCGAAATTAACAATAAAGATATAAAAAAAGATTCTGAAACTTTAAAAGAGACTTTAGTTGAAGAAAAAATAAAGAATGAAAATAAAATTTTAGAAGATGAATTAATAATAAAAAAAGAAAATACTGAAGAAAAAAAATATGAAAATGCTAACATTGATATAAGTGAAACTACAAATAATAATGATGATAGTATTGTATAGTTGTTGGTTAAGGAGAGAATGTATATGTTTAAAAAAGATAAAAAATCTATAAAAGAAAATATAAAAAATGAAAACCAATTAAGCACAACAGATAATATAATTGCATCAACTGAACTTTCTGAGAGTTCACTAGAATTAAATAAATCTAACTTAAAAGATTTATTAGCACCTTCAGGAATTAATGCGTCACATTATGATTATTTAGAAATATTTTCTAAAATATCACGTTTTGCTAGAAGTTTTTATTTAACTACTATTCCAAGACAAGCTACATTTCCATATTTTCTATCTGGGATATATGAATTTGGCGATGTAAATACATCTGTATTTATTAAGCCAATATCTGAAACAACATCCCAAAATGAATTAAATAAACAAATTGTTGAATTACAATCTGAGAGGTATGTAGCTCATGATAGAGGAGATATAAATAGAGAGTCTGTATTATCCACAAAACAAGCTGAAGCTGAAGCACTAAGAGATCAAATAGCAGCTGGATATAATAAATTATTTGATGCTACAATTGTATGTACATTGTTTGCATATACAAAATCTGAACTTGACAAAATGTCAGAACTTTTAGCAATGGAAGCTTCAAAAAATCAATTAGGTTTCAAAACAGCTTGGGCAATTCAGGAGGATGCTTTTAAATCTAATTTACCACTTAATTCGAATAAAATAACTAGAAAACATACTTTTGATAGAGGATCTATGGCTACTGTATTTCCATTTGTTAATGCAGATGCAGGTCATAATACTGGAGTACCAATTGGAATTAATAAACAAACAGGTCTTCCTTTAATATTTGATAATTTTAGTAATACACTTACTAATTATAATATGATTGTTTTTGGTAAATCTGGTGCTGGTAAATCAGTAACTATTAAAACTATAATGGCAAGATCAGCTATACTTATGGGTGTTGAAAATTTAGTACTTGATGCAGAAGGTGAGTATGTAGTTGTTGCCGAAGCATTAAGAGGGATAAATGTTGATATAAGTCCAAAATCAAACACAATAATAAATATATTTGATATAGAAACTGAAATAGTAAAAGATGAGATAACCGGAAGAGATACGTTTGTCCTTAATGTAGAAAACAAAGTAGAAGATGTTACACAAGCTTTACTTACAATGGCAAGAGGTTCAACTAAATCCGAGGATGTTAATGAATTAACAAAACAAATAATTGCCGAAATAGTACACGAAGAATATGAAGCTGCTGGTATAATAGGAGATCCAAACTCATTATTTACTGATGAAACAGCAACGGATGAAAATGGGAATGTAACAAAAGCTAGAAAACCAATGCCTACAATTGGATCTTGGTATGATAGATTACTTATTAAAGCCTCAGAAAATGATAATGAAACATATAAATTTCATTTTGACTATTTAACTAAGGTTATGAAACAATATGTAAGAAAACAAGACGGACAAATGTCATATTTTGATGGGCAATCTACTTTTGATTTACAAGATGGGTCATTATTTATAAATATAAATATATCTCAACTTGAAGAAAGATTTGCAAGGCCACTTGCACAACAAATTCTTCTTTCATGGATATGGGAAAAATATGTTAAGAAAAATTCAGAAGATAAATCACGAGCAAGAAATAAAAGAGTTTTAGTCGATGAAGCATGGATGTTACTTGCATATCCTGAAGCGGTTGATTTTTTAAACACAATGTCAAGACGAGCTAGAAAAAGAAATGTTTCGCTAACAGTTGTTTCTCAGAAGTTTCAAGATTTTTATGAAAATAAAGATTGCCAAGCAGTACTTACATCTGCTGAAACTAAACTTTTCTTAGCACAAGATAAATCTGAAATTGATTATTTAAAAGAAGTATTTAAACTAAGTGAAGGCGAATCTAGTTTTTTACTTACTTGCGCTAGAGGTGAGGGTCTTATAAAAATAGGATATGATTCAGCAGTTATATCAATTAGACCAACACAACGTGAATTTGAGTTTGTTGAAACAAATTTAAATAAATTAATAGAGATGAATAAGAAGAAATAGGTGATTGTAAATG
>JAVXAF010000028.1:0-12759 GCA_036660635.1 Clostridia bacterium
TGGAGCGGGTTGTGAGAATCGAACTCACATCAAAAGATCGGAAGCCTTTTATTCTACCACTAAACTAAACCCGCTAACATATTAAATATAGCATAAATAGCCTTAAAAGTCAAATTACAAATTATTATTTTTATAGAAAAAACACACTGTAATATATAATCATCAGTGTATTTTAAAATTGTGGTGCCGAAAGTGGGACTTGAACCCACACGATATTGCTATCACCAGATTTTGAGTCTGGCGCGTCTGCCAATTCCACCATTTCGGCATATTTTTAACATATTTAGTATAACACATATACTATATATTTACAATATATTTCATTACTTTTTTTATCTAATTATTCTATTTAGTTTTTTATGTATTCTATGGTATAATATTTTACTATTGATAAGAACTCTAATATTAAAGTACTCTACCAACATTAAATATTATAGTGGACACCGTAGAAATAACATCTATAGTTTAGCAAACGCAGGTTTATATAATAATTGATACTCTTTTGATCGTAAATTTAATGTAGAATTAAAAGTATTTATTTCCTCATAAATATATGAAAAAGTTTTTTCTTAAAATTTCTATTTTACTTATTATTTATTTCACTATTATATTAAGTAATATCATATTATATCGTCATATTCATCATATTCATCATAATTATTTTCTATTTTTTCTTCTTGTACTTGCTCATCTTCTACTTTTTTTATAAACTTCAATATTTTAAATTTATCTCTCATATAATTCTTTTTTTCTCTTTCTTTTTCCTTTATGTCCTTAATATTTTTTTCATATTTTATAATATCATCCCTAATAATAGAAAAAGATAAATCATTAATAGCTCTTTTAAAATATCTAGGATCTAATTCTATTGCATATTCAATAGCAGACATTGCTTTTTCTTTTTCTTCCATTGAAGCGTATAAATCTGCTATTTTGTAATATGCTTTTGCTCCATAAATGGTAGATTGTATAACCTTTTTATATGCCTCTATTGCCTCTTTATATCTGCCACTTATACTTCTTAAATATCCTATATTATAAAAAGCAGTATATAAATTTGGTTTTAGCTCCCCTGCTTTTAGAAATGCATCTTCTGAGCTTTCATAATTTCCAAGTTCCATTTCAAGCATAGCAATATTATAATACATTTCGTATGAATTTATATGAATTTTTAAAAATTCTCTATATGCGGCTACTGCCTCTTTAAATAGTCCCTGACTAGTAAGTGAAATTCCAATTGCTTCGGCAGCTTCATAAAAATCAGGTTTAATTTTTAAAGTTTCTTTATACATTTCAATTGCTTTTGATTTTTTGTTTGTTTCGTCCAAAACAAGTCCAAGTTCATAATATGATTTGTAGTCATTTTTATCTAATTCTATAGCAAGTGAAAAACAATCCCTTGAATTAATAAAATCCGAATAATGTTTATAACATTGTCCTAATATATACATATATTTTGCACTTCTACCTTCTAGCATGACTAATTTTTCAATATCTTTCATCGTTTCTTTATAAAACTTAGAAGAAAAGTTTGTTTTTATCCTATGATATAATAATTTCCTTGATAGTATAATATTATTATACTGTAAGATGATTGCAATACTTGGGCAAAAAATACCAACTACAAGAAAAAAAACTTGATATTCAATTGGTATATTAATATTATTTATTGCAAATGGTATATACAAACCTAAAGATAAAGAAGCTATAGGAATAATAACTAAGTTTTCTGGTGCATATCTTTTTATAAATCTTGCTGCTAAAAAAAATATCAAAATAATTTCTAAAAATACTACTACAATTTTTTCTATAATCATCTTTTTCCTCCATTTATTGCTATTATATACCTGAGTTTTATAGCGTGCAATAAATATATTAAAGTTTGACATGTTTAGACAAAATTAGTGTATTTAATTTGACTAATTTTAACTTTTCTTGTATAATAAGCTAACAATAAAGGAAGTGTAATAATTATGGCTGATAAATTTAAAAGTTTAAAAAATATAAAAAAAATACATATGATTGGAATCGGTGGAGTTAGTATGAGTGCCATGGCAATCGTATTAAAAAAGGAAGGCTACATAGTTACAGGATCAGATAAAAATGGTTCTGATATGATAGAAATATTAACAGAAAGTAAAATACCAGTTTTTATTGGATCAAATGCTGAACTTGTAAAAGGTGCTGACGTAGTTGTATATACATCTGCTATTAATCAACATGATCCCGAATTTGTTCGTGCAAAAGCTTTGGGTATTCCAACTTATGAAAGAGCAAAATTTTTAGGTCTACTATTACAATGTTATGAACATCCTATTTGCATTTCTGGAACTCATGGTAAAACAACAACAACTTCTATGGTTTCTTCTATATTTATAGATGCTGGCTTAAATCCTAACGTTCAAGTAGGTTCAAAATATAAAAAAATAGGTAACTTAAATTATAGAATTGGCAATTCAAAATATTTTATTCTTGAATCTTGTGAATATGTCGATAGTTTTCTTAATTTTCCACATAATACCGCAACAATTTTAAATATAGAGGAAGATCATCTGGATTATTTCTCAGGTATTGATGAAATAAAGGAATCATTTAAGAAGTTTATATTAATGCTTCCAAAAGATGGAATACTTGTAATAAATAAAGATGATATGAATTGTACTAATATTATAAAAGAGATAAGTGATGATCTTTATGAAAAACAAATTAAAATATATACTTTTTCACTTAGTGATCCTACAGCTACAATTTATGCAAAAAATGTATCGTGCAATATAAAAGGCTTTTATTCTTTTGATATTACCGATCTTAAAACCTCAGCTACACATCACTTTTATTTAACCGTACCTGGTATTCATAACGTATATGATGCTTTAGCAGCAATAGCGACTGCCTATGCACATGATATAGATTTTGAAATTATGAAAAAAAGCTTAAATGAATTTTCAGGTGCAGACAGAAGATTTGAATTTAAAAAAACTTTGAAAAGTGGCTCTTTACTTTATGATGACTATGCTCATCATCCAACCGAGGTAAAAGCTACACTAGGTGCTGCAAAGCAAAAAGAACATAATAGAATATTCGCAATATTTCAGCCCCATACTTTTTCAAGAACAAAAGAACTTTTAAATGATTTTTCTAATTCTTTTTTCGATGCAGATATAGCAATTATAACAGATATATATGCTGCTCGTGAAATTGATGATGGAACTATTAGTTCTAAAGATTTAGTAAGAGAATTAAAGAAAAATAAAGTTAATGCTATATACCTTTCTAGCTTTGATGAAATATCCGATTATATTGAAAAAGAAAGTAAAAAAAATGATTTAGTTTTAACAATTGGTGCTGGTAGCATTACTCATTTAAGTGAAAAGTTAAAATAATTAATTGAAAATTTATATATTAATTCATAGTACATATTTTATTATATGTACTATTTTTTATATTTTCAAAGCACATATTATTATCAATTAGTAAAGGAAAATTTCTTGTATTTATAACATCATAAAGTCTTAATATATCTTTTTTAGGATTTAAACTATTTTTAATACAAATTAAAGATAATAGTTCTACTAATTTTTTTTCTAATTCCTTGCTGATTTTTTTCGAACATACTTCTACAATTATACTTTCATTGTCTATATTAAAGATTTCTGTTGCATATGCAATTTCTTCTTCTGGAATAATATTTATTATTTTTGCTTTTTTATCTATTATATAATTAGCTGATTTATATATATCACTTTGATATTTTAATCTTTCCAAATAATTATATCTTTCATTTGATGTTTTATTAAATTCATCTGCATATACAATTAAAATTTTCTTTACTTCCTTTTTTATTTGACCACATCTTGTCATATCACTAAAACTTAATAGTCTTTTTTCTATTTTCATATACTCACCCTTATATACTCTATTAAATTAATTTAGCTTTGTGAGTTGTACACTCAAATTACTTGACTTATTAGTTTTATTTGGTATAATATTAGTTAGTAAAAAAGGATGTGTTTAATTTGAAAATAGGAATTGTTGGATTGCCTAATGTTGGAAAATCTACTCTTTTTAATGCAATAACAAAAGCTGGTGCAGAAAGTGCAAATTACCCTTTTTGTACAATAGAACCAAATATCGGTATAGTAACTGTGCCAGATGAACGAATAAATGTACTTTCTAAGATGTATGACACCGATAAATCTACATTTGCTACAATAGAGTTTGTAGATATTGCTGGTCTTGTTAAAGGTGCTTCAAAAGGCGAAGGGCTTGGAAATAAATTTTTATCTCATATACGTGAAACAGATGCTATAGTCCATATTGTTAGATGTTTTGAGGATGACAATATTGTTCATGTTGATGGTAAAATAGATCCGATAAATGATATAGAGACAATAAACCTTGAGCTTATATTTTCTGATATAGAAACAGTTGAAAAAAAAGTTGCGAGAATTTCAAAAATGCTAAAATCTGGTGACAAAAAGGCTAAACAAGAAGTAGAACTCTTAAATAAAATTAAAACACATTTAGAAAGTAATTTGCCTGTTAGAACTATGGATTTTAATGAAGATGAAAAAGAAATAGTAAAAGATTCCTTTTTACTTACTTCAAAGCCAATTATATATGTTGCTAATATCTCCGAAACACAACTTCAAACTATTGACTTACAAAAAAATATTTTGCTTGTTAAAGAATATGCAAAAAAAGAAAATGCTGAAGTTGTTTCATTATGTGCAAAACTTGAAGAAGATTTAAGTGAACTTGATGATGAGGATAAAAAAATGTTAATGGAAGATTACGGTATAAAAGAGTCTGGGCTAGATAAATTAATAAAGGCAAGTTATAGTTTGCTTGGATTAATTTCTTACCTTACTGCCGGAAAACAAGAAGTTAGAGCATGGACAATAAAAAAAGGAACTAAAGCTCCAGGTGCAGCAGGAAAAATACACTCTGATTTTGAGAGAGGTTTTATTAAAGCAGAAGTCGTATCGTACGATGATTTAATAAAATATGGATCTATGAGTGCTACCAAAGAAAAAGGACTTGTAAGACTTGAAGGAAAAGAATATATAGTTAAAGATGGTGATATAATATTATTTAGATTTAATGTATAATATATTTCTAAAAATTTTATAGTATAAAAAAAATCGACTTTTAAAAGTCGATTTTTTTATTTCATTTAATAATATACCATTTTGGTGGGTAGAGATGGATTCGAACCATCGTAAGCGTAAGCTAACAGATTTACAGTCTGCCCCCTTTAGCCACTCGGGCACCTACCCATGTATGGATATAAAAAAATGGTGGGCCTTCAGGGATTCGAACCCCGGACCATCCGGTTATGAGCCGGGTGCTCTGACCAACTGAGCTAAAGGCCCACTCATGTTGAACATTAACATTATAATATATATTAAACTATAAGTCAAGTTATTTTAGTGATTTTTAATGTTTTTTAAGGTAATTTTTTCTCTTTTTTCTTTTAATTTTAGTATAATTATTATATATTGTTTTTAATCATTTTTTATGATAAACTTTTATTGTTAATAATTAAGAATATAAAATGGAGGTGTATTATGAACAGTAAAATGTGCCTTTTAGCTCATCGTGGTCTCCACTCTAATACTGTACCTGAAAACTCAATTGAAGCTTTTAAAGAGGCTATTAAAGCTGGATACAACATAGAGCTAGATGTGTGTCTGACAAAAGATAATAAGCTAATTGTATTTCATGATTATAATCTAAAAAGATTGACAGGATTAGATAAAAATATAAATGAATGTACTTTAGAATATATAAAAACATTAAAACTAAATAATACAATGTTTTCTATTCCAACTCTTGAAGAAGTTTTAAATTTAGTAAATGGATCAGTTTTAATATACATAGAAATTAAATCAAAATACAATACAACTTCTATTTGTAAAAATTTAAATAATATTCTAAAAAATTATACAGGTAATTTTTTAATTGCATCATTTAATCCCTTAGATCTATTATGGTTTAAACATAACCAAAAAAAATATGAAAGAGTACAACTTGCAATGAAATCTTACTCTTTTAAATCAAAGTATTTAAAATATATATTAAGTAACACATTACTTAACTTTTTAACTAAGCCCTCATATGTCTCATATAAATATAATGAGATAGACAATAAACTTATACAAAAATATAAAAATAAAAAAACTAAGATACTTTTATGGACAATTAAATCAAAAGAACAATTTGATAAGTTTACCGCGGAAGCAGATGGCACTATATTTGAAAACTTTTTGATATAATTTGTATTAATTTTTTAAACTACAGATACCTCTAAACTATATTATATAGTTTAGAGGTATCTGTAGCATCTTAAATGTTTTTTATTTTATTTTTTTTCTTTTGTTATTTTTTCTAATTCATCTGTTTTTATCTTTTGTTCATCTGATGAAAGCCAGTGATTAAATTCTGGAATAAATTCATACTCGCTATCTTTTGAAAGTTTTTCATCTAGTCTTCCTATTTCTAAATTATAATCTAGACTAACTTTTTCTTTAATATTGTTATACTTTTTTGAAAATTTACTCATAAAAAAACACCCATATATATTATTTGTTTTCTTACAAATATTATGTATGGATTACTATATATTTTAACTAATTTTCTTCAAATTTTTCTTCGGAAACAATTCCTAATTCATCTTTAATTAATATATTTATCTTCTTTTCTGCTTTATCTAGTTTTTCACTACATTCTTTTGACAGTTTCATTCCTTTTTCAAATTCACTTATTGCTTCATCTAAACTTAATTTACCATTTTCTAATTTAGTTGCAACACTTTCTAACTCATCTAAACTTTCTTCAAATGTTTTTGTTTTTTCCATAATTTTCTCCTACTCTACTACTACTTTTACTTTCCCATCTGAGAGAGTTAAGTTTAATTTATCATCTTTACTCAAATCTTTTACACTTTTAATAACCTGAGACGTTTTAGTACTTTGAGCTACACAGTATCCTCTAATTAAAGTTTTTAGTGGACTTAGTGCATCTATTTTAGAAACTACTTGCATATATTTTGATTTTTGACGTTCAGCCTTCATCTGCAAAATATTACTCATAGTTTTTATATTGCTATCAATTACAAGATTATATTTATTAATTATATCTAGTGGTACTTTTTCAAATTTTGTACTTTTAAATCTTTCAACATACTCTTTCTTTCTTTGGAAAAAATTCTTTGTAGCAATTATCATCCTATTTTTATCATTTAATATCTTACTTACTATATCACTATACTTAGGATACACCAACTCTGCAGCTGCAGAAGGTGTTGGGGCCCTTAAATCTGATACAAAATCGCATATTGTAAAATCTGTTTCATGACCTACAGCTGATACAATAGGTATATGTGATTTAAAAATTTCTCTTGCCAAAACTTCGTCATTGAAACCAAATAAGTCCTCAAACGAACCTCCTCCACGTGCTATTATAATTACATCAACATTATTTAAATCATTAAAGGTTTTAATTGCCTCTACTATAGTCTTACTTGAATTTATCCCTTGCACTGAAGCTGGATAAATAAGTAAATTAACGTTAGAATATCTCCTAGTAGTTACATTTATTATATCTTTTATTACCGCACCTGTTTTTGATGTTATTATACCTACTCTTTTAGGCAAAAATGGAATTGCTTTTTTATGTTGTTCATCAAATAGCCCCTCTAATTGAAGTTTTTCTTTTAATTGTTCATATGCAAGATATAAATCTCCTAATCCATCGGGCATCATTGATTTACAATATACTTGATAAAGGCCATCTCTTTCAAAAACGCCAACTTGTCCTGATATTATAACTTTCATACCATCAGCTGGTTTAAATTTGATACTTGAAGCATTAAACTTAAACATAACACACTTTATTGTAGCATTATTATCTTTTAATGTAAAATATAAATGACCCGTATAATGAGCCTTAAAATTTGTTATTTCTCCACTAATTGTGATGTCATTTAAGAATGTCTCATTATCAAAGATCATTTTTATATATTTATTTACTTCAGATACACTAAATACCTTGTTTTTCACTTTTTTCTTCCTTACTCTCTATTATTTTTGCAATAACACCATTAATAAATGATTTTGAATCGTTATTACCATATTTTTTAGCAAGTTCTACTGCTTCATTTGCAGTTACTTTTACAGGTATGTCATTTAAATATTCAATCTCATATACAGCAAGTCTTAAAATTGCTAAATCGATTTTAGCAATTCTTTTCATTGACCAATTTTTAAGTTTGGCTAAAATAATTTCATCAATGGCAGCTAAATTTTCTTTAACTCCATTTAAAACTATTTCCATATATTCTTTTTCTTCTTCTTCATTTGAATTTTCAAGATAGCTATTTTTTAATATTTTATCTACATTTTTACTATCATCGAATTCTAACTCATAAATACACTTAAATGCATCCTCTCTTGCTCTTTTTCTTCCCATGTTAATCCTCTATTCCTTGTCTTTTTTTTCTTGATAATAATATACACTACCATTTCCTCTTGCTCTTTTAAAACTTGTAAATATTTCTTTTATATTTCCCTCATTGTCTTGTAATTTTTTACCGATGAATACGGCTAAAGCAATTAAAGCAGCAAGAATAATTATTTTACTTAAAAAATCTACTATACCTAGAGCATACATTATAACAACTATACTTACACATATAATAACATATTTATTTTTTACTACATAATCAAAAAAATCTTTCATATTTCTCACATCCTATTTTTTTTGAGGTTCTAAGTATACCCCTTTTATTTTCACATTTGCTTCTTTAATTTCAACAGTTGTTTGTTTTAGAACACTATCTCTTACATTTTCTTTTAATTTTGTTGTAAGTGCAGGAACAACTGTATCTGGTAAAATAAGCGCATATATATTTGCTATTACTCCATCTTCTGTCATTTCTATTTCGGTTTTTACATTTCTAAGTTCTGCATAATTTCTAGTTACCCCTAAAATTATATTTTCAAAAGTTTCTTTTGAAATATATACAGTACCAGTATCTGATTTTAAAGCAAGTCCACCTTTAATTGAATTTGACGCATCTGATGATGAAAATAGTCCAACAAGTCCAAGAAGTGCAAAAATTGCTCCGATAACAAGACCGGTAACTTTATTTGATACAAGCCATGTAACAGTTGCATTAAAAGCAAAACTTAATTGGATCATCTCTGCAGAGACCAATATCATACTAATAGATATAACAATTATTATTAACGAAAATACTACTAATAAAATTCTTTCAAAACCTTTCATTTTCTTCCCCCTACTTTTTACTCTTTTGTGCTTTCTTTATCAAAAGTAATTCCTTGAACATTTATATTTACAGCACTAACCTCAAGCCCAGTCATATTTTCTACAGCCACTTTAACAGCATTTTGAGCAGCCCAAGCAATATCTGGAATTCTTACTCCATAAGTTATATTAACATATAGATCAATTGTAACTTTTCTTCCATCTAAATCAATTTTAACTCCTTTAGAATACTTTTTATTTGTACCTAATATTTGATTTATTCCATCAACAAATCCTAGTGACATACCAGCAATTCCTTCAACTTCAGATGCAGCAAGACCTGCTATAATACCGATAACGTCTTCAGAAATATTTAAGTTTGTTGCTATTTCTACATTAACAACTTCTTGTGTTTTTTCATTTGTTTCTTCCTTATTTATTTTATCACTCATAATTAATCCTCCTAAAATTAGAAATACTATCTAACTTGATGTATATATTATATCTCAATTTCAAATAAAAGTCACGTTTTTTCACTAAAAATACAAAAACTTGTAAAAATTTTAAATTCTCTATAAAAAATCACTACCCCTTAAATAAATAAGAGATAGTTTTATTTTATGTATTATCATTTATATATTATATTTTAAAAATTGTCTTTAGTATCAATTTCATAAACTTACCTGGTTGATAAACAACAATCTTCATATTATACCTCCTTTAGCAACATAGCCAACATATTCCAAGTATAACTATTGCTATTGCTACTATCGCAATCCAGCCCCATAAAGGGAGGATAATTGTTAGTACTAAGCCGTGCTCCTAAAGCTATTAAAAATAATCCAATTGTCTTTCTAAAGGCCCCCATAAACATATCCTATCCCCCCTTTTTTTGACAAAAGCTTTAAAATATTGTAGAATACTACTATATATTATGTTAGAAATTAATGTTGGTGATTAAAAATGAAAAATTCAAGTGATAAAAAATATATAAAAAAGAAAAAAAAAGAAGCCTCTGAAATAATAGATATCTTAAATAAATATTATCCTGATGCAAAATGTAGTTTAGATTATACTCAAGATATTGGACTCGTGGTTGCTTTAATTCTAGCTGCCCAATGTACTGACGAAAGGGTAAATAAAGTAACTCCTCTTCTTTTTGAAAAATATCCAACTGTAAATGATCTTGCAAAAGCAACTTTAAAAGATATAGAAAACATAGTCAAGCCTTGTGGCTTTTACATAAACAAAGCAAAAAATATACTAGCAACCTCTAATATATTAGTAAATGACTTCAATTCAAAAGTACCAGATACTATGGAAAAGTTATGCACTTTAAAAGGTATTGGTAGAAAATCAAGTAATATAATTTTGCAGGAATGCTTTGGTAAAATTGAAGGTATTGCAGTTGATACACATGTAACAAGACTATCAAGAAAAATTGGATTATCTAATTCTAATACCCCAGAAAAAATAGAAAATGATCTAAAAAAGCTACTAGATAAAAAGTACTGGAATATAGTCAATCACATTTTCGTATATCATGGCAGAGCTATTTGTATTGCAAGACGACCTCAATGTGATAAATGTCCAATTAATTATTTATGCTCAAAAAATGATTAAAAAATATGTACAACTCATTTACTTACAATTACTTTAGTGATATAATAATTATGATAGATATAATAGTTATATGAAAATCTACAATCATATGATAAGGGAATCAAACTTTTATAGCTTGTGTTGAATGCTCTTTAACTGAGAATCCTAATAGTTGTAATCAGATTTCCGCCTTTAACAAAAGGGTTTTATCATTTAATATTATATCTATCTTTTTGTATAAAAATATCCTCCTTATTGGAGGATATTTTTTAAGCCCTTGGTAATGTTATATAAAAAGTTGTTCCTATATTTTTTTCGGTATCAAAAGTAATCTCACCATTAAAATTGCCTTTAACTACTGAATAAGCAAGATATAGTCCTAAACCAGTTCCTACATTTCCTTTTGTAGATAATATATTTTTAAACACATATGGAGCTATACTATCATCTATTCCACCTGCGTAGTCTGTTACTTTTATCAAAGCCATATTATCTGGGGCTTTAGTAAGAATTACATCTATTTTGCCACCTTTTATTTCTTTATATGCTTGTAATCCATTCATTACTAAGTTAGTAAGTACTTGACCCAGTTTAGTAGGATCACCTTGTATACTTAAATCATCTTGAATATCAATATTAAGTTTTGCATCACGTTTTTTAAATTCATGATATGTTATCATTTTAATATCGTTTATTACATCATTTATTTTAAATTTAACATTTGTATCGCCGCCAAGATTTCTTATTTGATTTCTCATACTATTTACTATATTTATGATCTTAACTGCGCAATTATCCATTCTTTGCAAAATTTCTTTTTCTTGCTCTGTTCTCTCACTAGTCATTTCTCTTAACATCAAAATTCCGGTCTGTATTGCTGATATTGGTGTATTTATATCATGAGCTACACCACCTGCAAGTTCACCAATTGATACAAGTTGTCCCTGCTTTACTATAATCTCTTGTTTTTCTTCAATTTTTGCAATATCTTCTTTATGCTGAGTTATATCTTTAAATAAAAGTAAGGTAGCTACATATTCATTTTTACCTTTAGAAGCTTTTACTGGATGAATATCTACTTCAAAGTATTTATTAAATTTATCTATATTAATATGATATTCATCTGTTACAATATCACCATTTTCTCTAGTTTTGTCTATATGTTCTTTAAGCTCTTGTAAATTCATACAATTTGTTTTATCTATAATATTGAAAAAATTATCTTCTTTTTTTACACTCATTATATCTTTAAATATGTTTTGAAAAGTTAAATTGCTCTCAACAATTGTACCATCATCAGAAATTACAATAAATGCATCCGACATTGTATTAATAACGGTTTTAAATGCAACTGGTGTAATATTTAGTGCTTTATACTTAAAGATAGATATAGAAATGCAAATTGAAGTCGCTATAAATAATATTGGTGTCATATATATAGTCATAGGAATTATTTTTAATAATCCTAATAAATTAGCACTTAATGGTATTATTATTCCCAACACAACTAATCCTGTTTGAATAGAGAAAAAGCCTGATTTTTTTATTGACGATATTATTAATACAATCATTGAAAATATTAAAGTAAAATACGTATATATAGCATATAAAATAAGAATTGGCCCATAAACAGTTTCATTCAAATTTGTAGAATACTGCTTATAAAATAATCCATGTAAATCATTAGTCCATAAAAACATTAAGGCTATAATAGGTATAATTAATAAAAACCTTATTTTCTTTAAATTAAATTTATTATTAGAATACTTAAGTGAAATAAATAAAAATAGTAATGGCGTAAAGCTTCCTCCTAAATATGTAATATAATCAAAATATATAGGTGGTATAGCAGTATTTGAAAACACTATTTGTAGTATTAAAGATGTT
>JAVXAF010000029.1:0-12295 GCA_036660635.1 Clostridia bacterium
ATTTTCTTTATAATTTTTTTTATTAAAATCATCAATATCAAAAAAAATTGTATTCATTTTTTCATTCCTCCATATAACATTTTACTGTTATATATGAGTACTATTAAAATATTATGATTTACCTACTAAATTTTTTATAACGCCACTATTTTTAGTTCTATCTAATTTTGTTAGAAGCATAGCTTTAAGTTCTTCACCAGTTAAATTTCTAGTAAGTTTTCCAGCTTCAGCAAGTGATATTATCCCTGTTTCTTCAGATACAACAACAACTAATGCATCAGATATTTCAGTAATACCTACTGCGGCTCTGTGCCTTGTTCCAAGTGATTTTGGAACTGCAATTTCTGAGGATAATGGTAATATACATTTTGCTGCAAGAATTTGAGTCTTTTCTATAACTATTGCTCCATCATGAAGTGGGGTTCTTGGCATAAATATATTTTGTATAAGCTCAGATGATACTTTAGCATTAAGTGGTATACCCTCTCTTAAAACTTCAGATATTTTAGTATCTTTTTCAATAACTATAAGTGCACCAATTTTTTTAAGTGACATTATCTCAACAGATTTTACAATCTCAGATATTGAATGTTTTACTAATATATTATCATCCATATCAAATACATCCACTATTTTACTCCTACCAAGCTTCTCAAATACATTTCTAAGCTCCGGTTGAAATATAACAATAAGAAGTAACATACCATATGTCATAAAATTAGTAAGTATAAAATTTAAAATCACCATATTAAATACTTTTGATATAACAAGTAATCCTAAAAGTACTAATACACCTTTAAATATTTGTTCTGCTCTAGTTTTTTTTATCACTCTAAACATATAATATGCTATCAAAGTTACAATTGCAACGTCAGCTATTAAAATAACCACTCTAATTGGGCTAGTTAAATTTAAAATTTCAACCAATTTATATAATAGTCCTACAAAGCCTGTCCATAAATTTTGAAACACACACCTCACCTCTTCCTACAATGTTTGAACCGCAGCAATTAAAGCTGCAAACATCGAAAATACCATTGAAAATGCTAATACTCCAACAAATAAATTTTTACATATTTTTTTTGATTTTTCACTCATTTTATCACCTCTTAAAATATAATTTTTTCTTCTATCCATTTATCTAGCTCATCAATTTTTACTCTTACTTGTTCCATAGTATCTCGATTTCGTATAGTAACTGAATTATCTTCTATTGAATCAAAGTCATAAGTAATACAATACGGAGTTCCTATTTCATCTTGTCTTCTATAGCGCTTCCCAATACTTCCTGTTTCATCAAAATCACACATATATTTAGAAGATAGCATTTCATATACTTTATCTGCTCCCTCGCTTAGTTTTTTTGAAAGTGGTAGAATTGCTACTTTATATGGAGCAAGAGCTGGATGCAAATGTAGTACCACTCTTACATCTGTATCAGATAGTTTTTGTTCTTCATATGCATCACATAAAAACATAAGTATTAATCTATCTGTTCCAACTGCTGGTTCAATACAATATGGTATATATTTTTGATTTGTTTCTGGATCTAAATAATTCATATCTTCACCAGAGGCTTCCATATGTTTTGATAAATCATAATTTGTTCTATCGGCTATTCCCCATAGTTCTCCCCAACCAAATGGAAATTTATATTCAATATCTGCTGTTGCATTACTATAAAAAGATAATTCTTCTTTAGTATGGTCTCTAAATCTTAAATTTGAATCGGTGGCTCCTAGACTAAGCAACCAATTTTTACAATAATCCTTCCAATATTTATGCCACTGTAAATCAGTTCCTGGTTTGCAAAAAAATTCCAATTCCATCTGTTCAAACTCTCTAGTTCTAAATATAAAATTACCTGGAGTTATTTCGTTTCTAAAGGATTTACCTTGTTGCCCTATTCCAAGTGGAAGTTTTTTTCTAGTTGTTCTTAAAACATTTTTAAAGTTTACAAACATTCCTTGAGCAGTCTCTGGTCTTAAATATACAGTAGATGTAGTATCTTCAGTTACACCTTGAAAAGTTTTAAACATCATATTAAACTGTCTAATATCAGTAAAATTTAATTTACCACAACTTGGACATACGATATTATTATCTTTTATATATTTACTTGTTTGTTCATTTGTCCAACCGTCTGCAATAATATCTTTACCATTTTTTGTAGCCCATTGTTCAATTAATTTATCTGCGCGATGCCTAGTTTTACATTCTTTACAATCAATTAACGGATCAGAAAATCCACCAACGTGACCAGTTGTTACCCAAACTTGAGGATTCATCAAAATAGCAGCATCAATAGCTACATTATGCTTATTTTCTTGAATGAATTTTTTCATCCACGCTTTTTTAATATTATTTTTTAATTCTATTCCTAAAGGACCATAATCCCAAGTATTTGCAAGCCCACCATATATCTCAGAGCCAGGATATACGTATCCCCTAGTTTTGCATAAACTAACTATTTTTTCCATTGAATCTAGCATAAATAATTATCCTCCCTTTATACTTCTATATCTAAAGATTCATATTTTTTATCAACTAATTCTCCTTCATTAAAAATTATGTGAAACTTTGTATCTTTTACATAAAAGCTCTCCAATCCAGTAATAGCATAAATATAATCTTCTTCTTTTATCATCTTATTAGCTACAACATATGAAAGAGTAGACTGCTTTATTTTAGTCTTATATTCTTTTCCTAAAACTTCTATTGCAATATCAGATAGTGATAATTCTTTTTTAGTAGCAACATCAATGTTATATGTATCTATTTTCATAGTAACATTTTTATTTGATTCATCATCAACATTTTTTGCAATTACTACTATAGATATAACTTTTTTTGTCCCAACCATATTATCATAAACATTATATGAAACTTTATATGTGTATTTGTGATCTGCATCTTTTAATTGTAATTTAATTGCATCATATGATTGAAAATATTTATCATGTATTTTTTTATTTAATTCTTCTAAATTTTCATTATCCACAACTATAACTGGTATAGACATATCAGCCTTAATCTTATTATTAGATTTATTAGTGTATTTTTCATCAGATACTTTAAAACTGATAGATTTGTTTTTACTCATTGTCTCCTCAGATGCTTTAGAATCTAAATCTACTAATCGCTGAATATCTGTTTCATTTTGTCCAATTATTATTGGATCTTTCTCAGAAGAAATAGCTAAAAATATTATTATACCGCCAATTATTAAAAAGAGTGTTAGAAAAATAACAGGACCTTTAAAACTCTTCTTTTTTTCCGTATAATTCATTGTATCCATATCTTTATCCCCCTTATAATATAAATATTACAAAATTTATTTTATATAATTAATCTAATTTTCTTTATTTTGCTTACTAAACCTAGCAATAGATTTAACGTTAATATTTATTCCAAAAATATTAATGCCTGTTGCATTGTCTACAGCGTATATAATTGTGTTTTTTATCTTAGAACTAAGTGATGGAATGTTTACCCCATATTCAACTTCTATATCAACATCTAATTTCATTCCGTCAATATACTTTAAAGTAGATACTTTAATTACTTTTGAAATTCCATCAATTTTTGCCACTGTATATGACACTATGCTATTTATTACATTATCAGATATGAGATAATTCCCAAGATAACTATAAGTTGGTCTTATAATAGTTTTTTCTAGAACTTCAATTCCAGAGTCACCTTGTTTTAATAATCCCATCTTTTTTAATGGATCAAGAAAATATCCTGAAAATTGATTTTTTATTTCCAATGTTGGAACTGGAACAACATGTTTTCCTTCTTCAATTCTAGATTTTCTGGCTTCTGCCATTTCCTCTTTCGATGCAACATCTTCAATATATATAGTATGATCAATATTACCAATTTCAAGACTATTGGCGATTTTATTTACCATATCATCTGAAGTCCCAAGGATAAGTATTTTCTTAGGTTTTTCTTTTTTTATTGTAGCTACCATCTGCTTTCTTTTATTTTCATCATTAAATATAGCAGACTTTACAGAAGCTATTTTGTTAGCTTCTGTTTTTGCAGATTTACCTGCTATAACTTTACTATTTTTTATAAGTAGAGCATCATCAATAATATACTCTATTCCATTTTTTTTAGCAACTTCTTGTGCCCTATAACTTTTTCCTGTGCCGGGTTTTTCCTACAAATGCATAAACTTGCATTTAACACACCATCCTAATCTTCTATAGCATCCTTAGCACTTAAACTAAATTTACCATCATCTCTACCAATTTCTACTACTTTAACTAAAATATCGTCTCCAATGTTCAAAACATCTTCAACTTTATTTACTCTTTCTTTTGATATTTTAGAAATATGTAAAAGTCCTTCTTTTCCAGGTAAAACTTCTACTAATGCTCCAAATTGTAGTATTTTTGTTACTTTTCCCATATATACTTCATTTAAAACTATATCTTTTGTTAAAGATTCAATTATTTGAATAGCCTTATCCAACATTTCTGGATCTACACCTGCAACAAATACAGTGCCATCATCTTCAATATCGATTTTAACTCCTGTCTCATCAATTATCTTATTAATTGTTTTTCCACCTGTACCAATTATATCTCTAATCTTATCTGGATTAACTTTTAAAGTTTCAATCTTTGGAGCGTATCTAGATAATTTTTTTCTTGGAGATGCAATAGCTTTTAACATAACATCATCTAAAATATGTTGTCTTGCAACATTTGTTTTTTCAAATGCTTCTTTAATTATCTCATATGTAAGGCCATCTATTTTTATATCAACTTGTATTGCTGTAATACCTTTTTTAGTTCCAGCAACTTTGAAATCCATATCTCCAAAAAAATCTTCAATTCCTTGAATATCAGTTACCATGATATAATCTGTAGAATCGCCTTCTTTTGTAAATAAACCTGTAGATATTCCTGCAACTGGAGCTTTAATTGGAACGCCAGCATCCATAAGTGCAAGAGTTGATCCACAAATACTTCCTTGCGATGTAGAACCATTTGAACTTAATACTTCGGATACAACTCTAATTGTATATGGGAATTCTTCTTTAGAAGGGATTACTGATTCTAAAGCACGTTCAGCTAAAGCACCATGACCTATTTCACGTCTGCCTGGCCCACGTGAAGGTCTAGCTTCGCCAACACTATATGATGGCATATTATAATGATGCATATATCTTTTTGTGATTTCTTCATCTAGCCCATCAAAAGTTTGCTCATCAGCAACACTTCCTAATGTAACCATTGACAAAACTTGAGTTTGACCACGAGAGAAAAGTGCACTTCCATGTACTCTTTCAAAAAGTCCAACTTCAGCTTTTAGCTCTCTTATTTCATCTAATTGTCTGCTATCAACTCTTTTTGAATGTTCAATAACAAGAGTTCTTACTGCTTTTTTCTCAGATTGATATAGTGCCTCAGCAACCATTGACTTGTTTTTCAAATAATCTTCTTCACTATATTTTTTAATATATTCTTCTTTAACAAAATCATTTACTTTTGACACTTTTTCATCCCTTGTGATTTTATCTTTTTCTTGAACTGCTTCTGTCATTTTATCAAAAGATATATCTTTTACAAATTTAACTAATTCTTCTGGTATAGCAAAAGATTTATATGATGCTTTTTTCTTACCAATTTCTTCTTTAATAGTTTTCATGAATTCACAAAATTTTTTAATTTCTTCGTGTGCAAGCTTAATAGCTTCTAACATTTTGTCATCTGGAACTTCTGATGCTCCAGCTTCAATCATACATATTTTTTCCGGTGTTCCAGAAACTGTAAGATCTAAAATTGATTTTTCTCTTTGCTCTAAGTTTGGATTTAATATCAATTCTCCATCTACTAATCCAACTTTAACAGTACCAACTAAAATATCAAATGGAATATCTGATATATTAAGTGCTAAAGGTGCACCTAAAAATGCAGGTATTTCAGGTAATACATCTGGATCTACCGCTAAAACTAAAGCATTTATTGATGTATCATTTCTATAGTCTTTTGGAAAAAGTGGTCTAAGCGGTCTATCAATTACACGTGAGGCAAGAATGGCTTTTGTACTTGGCCTTCCTTCTCTTTTAATATATCCACCTGGTATTTTCCCAACAGCATAAAGTCTTTCTTCATAATCTACAGAAAGTGGCAAAAAGTCAATTCCTTCTCTTGGTTCTTTTGACATTGTAACATTTACTAGTACAACAGTTTGCCCATAAGTTACAAGACAAGAGCCATTTGCAAGACCAGCCATTTTACCAGTTTCGACAACTAAAGGCTTTCCAGCAAAACTCATTTCATATTTTTTATACATTTTTTATCCTCCAATACGTTTAAATTTCAAATAAGGGTATGTAATAATAATTTCTATACATATTTTCTATTATCATATATACACAAATTATTACTACATACATTCCCTTGATTTTCTAATTTATTATACTATATATTTAAATAATCTTCAAGTAATTTAAGGAAAAGTGTAAAAAAACAGCTACAAAAATTTTGTAACTGTTTTATACTTATTAATATTAGTTGCTTTTGTTTTAAAATCACAACATTATTTCTATTTTTCATTTCATATTTCATACATTTTGCTTAAGCTTTTCCATTACATCCTAAAACATCTACTATTTTATGAGCTACCATATCTTTTACTGCACTTCTTGCTTGACCTAAATATTCTCTTGGATCAAATACCTCAGGTTTTTTTGTAAAACATTCACGAATATTTGCTGTCATTGCAAGACGTATATCACTATCAATGTTTATTTTGCATACCGCCATTGTAGCGGCTTTTCTTAACATTTTTTCTGGAACACCTTTTGCTCCCGGAATATTACCACCATATTTATTACACATTTGTACAAATTCTTGTGGAACTGATGATGCACCATGAAGAACAATTGGAAATCCTGGCAACCTTTTTGAAATTTCTTCTAAAATATCAAATCTAAGTTTTGCCTCCCCTTTAAATTTGTATGCTCCATGAGAAGTTCCTATTGCAATAGCTAACGAGTCACATCCTGTTTTTTTTACAAATTCTTCAGCCTCATCAGGATCTGTATACATTGCATCGCTGTTTGATACACTAACTTCATCTTCTACACCGGCTAACTTACCAATTTCAGCTTCTACTACAACTCCTCTAGGATGTGCATATTCTACAACTTTTTTTGTGATTTCAACATTTTCTTCAAAACTATATTGAGATCCATCAATCATTACAGATGTAAAACCTGAATCAATACAATCTTTGCAAGTTTCAAAGTCTGGCCCATGATCTAAATGTAGTACAATTGGAATATCAAATCCAGATAGTTTGTTACACTCAATTGAAGCTTCTACTAATTTTTTTAAATATATTGGATTTGCATATTTTCTAGCTCCAGCTGACACTTGAAGTATTACAGGAGAGTTTTCTTGGCTAGCTGCCTCTATTATTCCCTGAATTATTTCCATATTATTTACATTAAATGCACCAATTGCATATCCACCTTTATATGCTTTTTCAAACATTTCTTTTGTTGTTGTTAATCCCATATTATTCCCCCACTTTCTTATTGTTTTAATATATATTATCTTCTAACTTTAATTTCTTGCTCATTATTTGAGCGTTCATTAATTTTTGTTTGAACTCTCTTTTGTCTTGTTTTTAAATCATCAACATCTTTTTTAATTATATTTTCATTAGGCTCAATACTATCTTTACATTCTTTTATAAGTGGATTTTCAAAATCTATACTCTCATTTAGTTTTTCTTTTTTTTCAGTCATTCCATTATTTTTTCTTTGATCAGTATTTTTTTCTTCTTCTTTTATATGTGCATCTATTCCTGTCATCATCTCAGCTGACTCTATAATCTCTTCTAAAGACTCATAATCAACTCCTTTTGAGAGACTAGTTTTAAAGGCAACAATTTGATCTTGAGCAGTATTAATATTAATGTCAGAAAAATCTTTAATTTGAGTGCTTATATCTTCTAAATTTTCTTTATTGTTTTCTTTATTAGATTTTTTTTTACTATAAACAGAATTATTTCCAAGAGCTGCATCATGTTTTTTTTCATATACATTTCCTAAAATTCTATCTTGAAACTCTTCTTGAACCTCTAAATCTTTTGCTTGTCTTTGCATATCTAAAAAATCTGGATTCAAATAATTAAGTTTTACTACATTTGATATATACTCACCTTGTAAAAAGTCCATTTTTTTATTAAATTCTTCAGGATTGATTTCACCAGCTTTATCTGATAAATTTGATATTTTATCTGTTATTTCTTCTATTTTGTTATTTATTTGCTCTATATTTTGAACTTTATCTTCAACTTTTTCATTAACAATTTTTTGCGATTTTTCATCTTTATATAAAAATAAACTTTCTTTTTCCTTTATTTTATCATCATCTTGACAAATAAATGATCCATTATGTGCTTTATATGCAATATCTAATTTTCTTATATAATTTTGATACAAAACAAGTTTTGCTCCCATTTTATATCCCGGTGTCATATTTCCAGTCGATATTTGGCCATTAGTCCCTTCATATAGACTTTTTCTTAATTCATGATATTCTTCAAGAGTTGAAAAATAAATAGCCTTTAAAATTTCAGATCTCATATCAACTTCTTGACCATCTTTTTGCTTTTTTTCTGCAGTTTTTGTGACTTTTTTTAATGTTTTTTCATCTGCTGCTACTCCAGTTTTATTAATTTGTTTTACAACCTCTGTTTTTTCTTCTTCATTTTTTTCTTTTTGGATGTCATCTCCAATATCCCTTTGGAGTTTTTCTCCAGCCATAGGTACTACTTTATCCTTTAGATACTTTTGAAAATCGATTCCAGATTTTTTTTCATACATTTTTGCTATTTCATCTGCAGCCTTATCTTGATTCAACAAAGATATAGTTTCTTTATTTGTTGAATTATTTTTTATTTTAATCGGATTTTCATATATTTGATATAGTTCTTTAGTTATTTGTTCTTGGCTTAACATTTTATCAACTCCTATCTATTTTATTTTACTATATTATTTATTTTTTTGCAAGTAGTAATAATATATACTTTATCTTGCTATATTGATACTACAGTAAATCAATTTCAATTGGGCAATGATCACTACCATATATATTACTATGAATTTTAGCCTCTTTAATTTTATTTTTAATTTTATTTGAGACTATAAAATAATCTATTCTCCAACCAATATTTTTTTCTCTTGAGTTTCTCATATATGACCACCAAGAATATAGTTCTTCCTTTTCAGGATATAAATATCTTAGTGAATCTACAAAGCCTAAATCTAGAAGTTGCGTCATTTTTTCTCTTTCTTGATCAGTAAATCCTGCATTAAAATGATTGGTTTTTGGATTTTTCAAATCTATTTCCTTATGTGCAACATTTAAATCGCCACATAAAATAACTGGTTTTATATTATCTAATTTTAGCAAGTATTCTCTAAAGTCATCTTCCCATTTTTGTCTATACTCTAATCTTTCTAATTTTCTTTTTGAATTTGGAGTATAGCAATTAACCAAATAAAATTCATCAAACTCTAATGTTATTACTCTTCCTTCTTTATCGTGTTTTTCAATATTGATTCCATATTTTACGTCTAGTGGTTTTATTTTTGTAAATATTGCCGTTCCAGAATATCCTTTTTTTTGAGCACTATTAAAAAAATAAAAATAATTTTCAAAATCTGTATTAGCTTGTCCCTCTTGCATTTTTGTTTCTTGTATACAAAATATATCAGCATCCGAACTGTTAAAAAAATCTAAAAATCCTTTATTTAAAACTGCTCTAAATCCATTTACATTCCACGATATTAATTTCATATCTTCCTCCTAAATTAATTGTTTTTATTTGATAAACTTTTTACAAAAACTTGGCCTATGAAGTTTGCAAATTCCGTATTTTCCTATTGCTTCTATATGAGCTTTTGTACCATAGCCCTTATGTTTTGCAAATCCATATACTGGATATTGTTTATCCCACTCTATAAGCATCCTATCTCTAGTTACTTTTGCTATTATAGAAGCAGCAGCTATTGACTCTGATTTAGCATCTCCTGAAACTATTGGTTGCCCATCCATTTCTATTTCAATCATTTGATTACCATCGATTAATACATAATCTGGTTTAACATTTAATTTTTTAATAGCCTCTTGCATAGCAAGCTTTGTTGCATTTAAAATATTTACTTTTTCTATCACGTCAACGTTTGATATACCAACTCCAACAGCTAAGGCCTCTTCCATTATTTTTTCATACAATATCTCTCTTTTTTTTTCTGTTAATTTTTTTGAATCATTAACGCCTTCTATACATTTTCCCTTTGGAAGAATTACAGCTGCTGCAACCACTGGTCCACAAAGTGGTCCACGACCAGCTTCATCTACTCCACATATATATTTATATCCTTTTTTATATTTTTCATCTTCAATTTCAAGCATTGATTTTAACCTGATAAGTTCTAATTCTTTCATATATTTCTCCTGTTTTATATATCAATACACTCTTGATACACTTCGTTTCTATTTACCCCTTTAAGTTTAGCCACAAGTTTTACTGCATCTTTTTTGGAAGTTCCATTTTCCATTTCTTCTTTTACTAATTTTATAACATCTAATTCGATTTTTGCATCTTGTTCTTCTTGTTGGATTTTTTGTTTATCTGCACCTTCTACAATTAAAACAATCTCACCTTTTATTCCACTTTCCTCTATCTTTACTATAGCTTTTTCAAAAGTTGTATAAATATATTGTTCATGTATTTTAGTAAGCTCACGAGCTATACATATATTTCTATTACCGAAATTTTCATACATATCTTTTAAAGTTACAAGTATTTTATGTGGTGCTTCATAAAATACCATAGTCCTTACTTCAGTTTGAAGTTCTTTAAGTCTTAATTTTCTTTGTTTTTTATTTATTGATAAAAATCCCTCAAAACTAAATCTTGTACTATCTATTCCACTTTTTACAATAGCTGTTATAACCGCTGTAACTCCTGGGATAACTTCTACGTTATAATTATTTTCTACTAAATACTTAATTAAATTAGACCCAGGATCTGATATAACTGGCATTCCAGCGTCACTTACTAGAGCTAAATTTTTTGAATTATCCAAAAACTCTACCATCTTTTTAATTTTGTCATCTTCATTATGCCTATGGTAACTTACAAGATGCTTCTCAATTTCAAAATGGTTTAAAAGCTTTAATGTTTGTCTTGTATCTTCAGCAAGTATTACATCAACTTTTTTTAAAGTCTCAATTGCTCTTAGAGTTATATCTCCTAAATTCCCTATAGGTGTTCCAACAATATATAGTGTACCTTTCTTTGTCTTTTCTTCTGTATTTTTTTTTGTATTAGTCTTTTCCATACTAGTTATTCTCCTTTTTAATATCATAGATATTACGTATTTCATCCGAATAGGTTCCATCATCTTTAAATTCAATTAATGGTTCTAATATATTTACTTCATTTCCACCATCTTTTACATATTCAACAAGTACAATACTAGGTTTTGAACTTTTTGTTGGGTAGACAAGTCTTATTTTTTTAGCTTCTAATCTATATCCTCTTGCAATACAGATTAAATCAGCTAGTCTTTCTGGCTTGTGTACAATATATAGCTTACCTTTTGTATTAAGAAGTACACAACTAGTTTTAAAAACATCTTCTAGTGTGCACATCTCTTCATGTCTTGCAATATATTTTATATCTGTAGGATTATATATTCCAGTACCTTTTTTCTTATATGGTGGATTTACTACTATAGTATCAACTGTACCATTAGAAGTTTCTCTAATTATTATTTTTTTAATTTTATCTATTTTTTTTATATCTTCATTAATTCCAATAATACTTTCTTCTAAATTATTTAATTTTATATTTCTATCTAACAGTTCATACATTTTTTCTTGAAGCTCTACTGCAAATATTTTTGAGTACTTCTTTTTTGCTGATATAATAATTGGTATAACCCCAGAGCCACTACAAAGATCTAAAATAACATTTTTACTGCTGTTAGAATTAACAAAGTTAGCAAGAAGTACACTATCTATTCCAAAGCAAAAATATTCTTTGTTTTGTATAATTTTTAAATCTAAAATCCCAAGTTTATCTATTCTTTCATTATCCATAATAATTCCTTTTCTTTTTTACCATTATATAATAATATATATTTTTTTTCAACTTAAACTTGACTAATTTGATATAATTATAAATTGCAACATTAAGTGTCGCACTTTTTCACATTTTTAAAATACATATTTTATGATGCTAATTT
>JAVXAF010000030.1:0-11760 GCA_036660635.1 Clostridia bacterium
CATATATTTTTTTAAAAAAACACATATATATAATTAGAGGTATTTAAATTGAAGATGTTAATAATAAAAAAAAACTATTTAATATATATTATAATTCTTTTAATTTCAATGTTAATAACATCAGTAATTACTAGTAAAATTGTAAAAATCCAAACCGAAAAAAATATATTTTCGCCTGAGAAAGATTCTTTTTGCTCGGATAAAGAAAGTACAAAAAATTATGAAGAATTTTTAATGCAAAAATATATCGAAAAAAAACTAATTGCACTAACCTTTGATGACGGACCAAGTAGATATACAGAATCATTAGTAGACGAACTTACAAAAAGAAATATACACTGTACTTTTTTTGTAATTGGAAAAAATATTGAAACAATGTCATCACATATGAAATTTGCATATGATTCAGGAAACGAAATTGCGATACATACATATACACATAAACTTTTTACAAGTCTTAAAAAAGAAGAAATAGAAAGTGAAATAAAAAAAACACGTGATTTAATATTTAATTCAATACAAAAAGAACCAACATTAATACGAGTTCCATATGGGGCAATAAATAAAAAAGTTGAAGATGTTATAAATTATTCTTCACTTAAATCTATACTTTGGACAGTAGATTCAAAAGATTGGAAATTTAAAAATGTAGACAGAATATATAATTATGTCCTTAAAAACATTAAAGGAAATGATATTATATTAATGCATGATGCATATAAAACAAGTATTGATTCTGCAATAAAAATAATTGATACTTTAACCGAAAAATGTTATACCTTTGTAACTGTAAGTGAGTTTTTAAATATAAAAGAAAAGTGTACAAATCAAGAAACTAAAAAAGCAAATTAATTTAGTATTTATTCTATTTATTTAAATATATTTATGATATAATTTTTAAAGGTGATCTTATGAAATTCAAAAAAATAATAAATAGAAAATCAATACAATATATTTTATTAATTTTACTATTTTTAATCATTGTGTCTTTAGCTTTAAATACAAAAGATGCAAAAAAATTAATAGAAACTTTAAAATCAAATACTAATTTATCAAATATAAAAGACGACAATAATACTGATACTCCCAATCCTTCTAGCGATATTGTAAATCCAGCTGATTTTCAAGAAGCATATGTAAAACGTGCAGTCGATGGTGATACTTTAGTAGTTATTATTAATAATAAAGAATACAAAGTAAGATTTATTGGTGTAAATACACCAGAATCGACAACTAAAATAGAAAAATATGGAAAAGAAGCTTCTAATTACACAAAAACTAATCTTGTTGGAAAAGTTATATATTTACAAAAAGACGTAAGCCAAACTGACAAATATGGAAGACTCTTAAGATATATATGGTTAAAAATTCCAAATACAATTAATGAGCAAGTAATACGAGAAAACATGTATAATGCGAATTTACTTTTAAATGGATATGCAAATACTATGACCTATCCTCCTGATGTTAAATATTCAAATTTATTCATTAATTTTGAAAAAGAAGCAAGAGAAAAATCTTTAGGGCTTTGGAATCTTTAAATTTATAACAAAAAAATTGCAAAACAATAATTCTCTATACACCCAATAATCTTATCAAAATTAACCTTGATTTTTATACTAATTTATTACTTCAATATCCTCTTTAAAATATTAAATTTAATTTTGGTATAAGGCATATATCTTAGATTTATATCAAGAAAATTGTACTTTTTTACAATAGCCTTAAAATGTGTAAATGTATGAAATGTATATTCCCCATGATATTGCCCCATACCGCTTTCTCCTACACCACCAAAAGGCAAATTAGAGTTTGCAATATGCATAATTGTATCATTAATACATCCACCACCAAATGAAACATTTTTTAAAATTCTTTTTTCTACTTTTTTATCATTTGTAAATAAATATAGTGCTAAAGGTTTAGAATTTGAATTTATGTATTCTTCTGTTTGAGACAGTTCATCATACGTGATTATTGGAAGTATTGGCCCAAATATTTCTTCTTTCATTATTTTATTTTCAAAATCTATATTATCTAAAATAGTAGGTTCTATTTTATTAGTTTTAATGGATGATTTTCCACCAAATACAACATTTTGATCTTCAATTAATAAATTGAGTCTATCAAAATGTTTTTTATTTATAATCTTTGGATAATTTTCGTTTGATATCGGATCATTTCCTAACATATCAATAATATTATTTTTTAAATATTCTATAAATTTTTCTTTTATACTAGAGTGTACAAAAATATAATCAGGTGCAATGCAAGTTTGACCAGCATTTAAAAGTTTACCAAATATAATTTTTTTAGCAGATAATTTTAAGTTAGCAGTTCTATCCACTATACAAGGACTTTTTCCGCCAAGTTCTAATGTTACAGGAGTTAAATTCTCAGCTGCTTTTTGCATAACTAATTTTCCAACTTGTGTACTACCAGTAAAAAAAATATAATCAAATTTTTGTAAAAGTAAATCTGATATTTCATCTCTACTGCCTAAAACAACACTAACATATTTATCACAAAATACCTCTGATATTATTTTATAAATAACTAAAGATACATTTGAAGAATAATCAGATGGTTTAATAACTACTGTATTCCCAGCAGCGATTGCGCCAATCAAAGGCTGTAGTGTTAACAAAAAAGGATAATTCCATGGTGAAATTATAAGAACTGAACCATAAGGTTCACAGACAATATAGCTTTTTGAAAATATAAGAGAAATGGGAGTTTTTACTTGCTTTTTTTTACTCCACTTCATAACATTTTTAATTGTTTTGTCCAACTCTTTTAAAACTACATTAATTTCCGAGATATATGATTCAACTCTAGATTTATTTAAATCATTACTTAAAGCTTCATAAATTTTATCTTCATTTTTAACTATACTAATCTTTAATTTTTTTAGCATTTCTATTCTAAAATTAATATCTTTAGTTTCTCCAAGGTTAAAATACTCTCTTTGAGCATTCATTATTTTTTCTATATTCATAATATCTCCTATTTTAATCTAATCTAATTCATACATAACAATCGAAATTAAATTAAGCGCTGCTGTCTCAGCTCTTAAAATTCTACTTCCTAAACTTACTGTAAAAACATTTTTACATTTAGTTAATTTATTTGCTTCTTCATTAGAAAATCCACCCTCAGGACCTATAACAATAGATATATTATTACATTTTTCTTCTTTTATTTTTTTCATTTTTTCCTTTAATGGAGCTTTCTCATTTTCATATGCAAATATTAGTATTTCGTTTTTTTCTTTTCTATCTATAATATCTTTTAATAATATAATATTTTGAACACTTACGCTATCTGTTCTCCCACACTGTTTACAAGCTTCATCTGCAATTTTTTGCAGTTTATCTACTCTTTTAATCTTTGATTTTTCATCTAATTTCACAATAACGTTGTTACTTATAAATGGGATAATATTTTTTGCTCCAAGTTCAACTGCTTTTTGAACAACATAGTCCAATTTATCCGACTTTAATATTGCAATATACATATTTAAATTAATATTTGGAATTGCTTTAATAGGAGCAATATCTATTTTTTTTAATACTACACTATCTTTTGTCATTTTTATTATTTCACATATATACTTATTTATTATTATTTTATCACCGACATTATGTCTTAATACTTGAATATGCTTTACTTCTTTTGACTTAATTTCAAATATAGAATTTTTCAAATCAATATTTGTTATATCTTCCTCATTTACAATAAATCTTCTAGCCATATAACTGCCTCCTAATATTGAATAATTATATAACAATTTATATATTAAAGTCAACTTAACTTTAAATTGACATATTATGTAAAGTGTGCTATAATATGTACATTCGAAGATTTAACTATTTTTTAATAGAAAGGTGATTAGATTATGACTGAAACTACAGTAATAGTAAAAGCTACCCAAAATAAATATGGCATAAATTTGCTCTTTGTTCCTAGAAGTGAAATACAAAGAACTTTCTTATCTAAAGATTGCCTTGACGCAATTTATAATCTTTCAAGATGCCCAAAAAGAGTTTCATTAGAACATTTTTTATTACTAAAGATGATTACTCTCATATGTCCTGACTCTCAAAATCCAATAGCATTTGGATTTAATATTAATGAAAGTTCAAAATGTTGGTACCATATGCAGCTAAAACAATACATGACTAACAAAGAGGTATATGAAAATCTAAATATTAAGATTTAAGTTAATAAAAATAAAAACTAAGACTTTTAGTCTTAGTTTTTATTTTTTAATTATTTAGCAATAATTTACAAAAATCCATAGTACATAAATTAACATTTTCTTCAATTCCTTCAACCTCAAAAAATCTAATAAATTCTTGTAAAACCACTTCTTTTGTAATAAATGATTCATTATATGGAAAATCGTTATAATAATAACTCGTATTAAAAAAATCAGTTAAATCTTTATCTTCTATTAATGCCTTAATAAAGTTTTGATAAATTACTTCTTCGATCTCAAATTTTCCAAATTTTGGAAATAATCCAAATATCTTTCTAAATATTGAATCATTAAGCAGATATACTGAGTCAGTCTCATACTTTTCAATAAAATCTTGAAAGTGCTTAGTACAGTCAACAAGTTTATACTTAATATTGCTTTTTTGTATACTACAAATTACATAATTTATAGTATACTCTGTTTTAATTGTTTCATCAAATTCTTCTGCAATTTTACATTGTTGCTTTCTACAATTTTGTAAATTTCTACATTTTCTGCAAATTTGATTTTTAGTTAATTGATTTAACATATACTTTCTCCTTAAATAATTATATTTTTGAACATATGCTTTTTTACATCTGTATTATATCACTTTATATATATATGTCAACTATTTATTGTATATCATTACTAATAAATACTGCGATAATAAAAAACGTTACCAGAATTTATACTGGTAACGTTTTGCTATTATAAAATTATCTATTAAAAAAACCTTTTTTCTTTTGATTTATATCTTCACCATATGAAGCTGCAAAATCAGTTAAAATCTCTCTTTGTTTATCTGTTAATTTTTTAGGTATATCTACCTTCACGCAAAATTCAAGATCTCCTCTTCCGCGACCATTTATATTAGGTATTCCTTTATCTTTTAATTTAAATGTTGCAGAATCTTGTGTACCTTCTGGAATATTAAAATCTGCAATTCCATCTAAAGTAGGTACTTTTATATCTCCACCTAGTACCATTTTAGTAAAAGGAACCTTTATGTCTTCATAAATATTATAACCTTTTCTTTTAAAAATTTTATGTGGAATTATATTAACTACTACAAATAAATCGCCTTTTGGTCCACCTTTTCTGCCAACATCTCCTTCACCTCTATATGAAATTGCTTGAGCATTATCAATACCAGCAGGTATATTTATTTCTTTTTTTATATTTTTTTTAACTATACCTTTACTAGAACACTTATCGCAAGGTTCTGTAATTATTTTACCTTCTCCACCACATTTGTCACATGTTTTAACAGAAGAAAAAGTCCCCATTATGGTATTTTGAGTTATAGCTACTTTACCTTTACCACCACATTTATCACATGTGATAACTTTAGAACCCGCTTTTGCTCCTGAGCCATGACAGTCTTCACACGTTTCATTTCTTGTTATGTTTATTTCTTTTTTAACACCAAAAGCTGCTTCTTCAAAAGTAATATTCATATTGTATCTTAAATCTGCACCTTTAATAGGTCCTTGCTTTTTAGCTGATCCGCCAAAACCGCCAAAGCCTCCGCCAAAAACGCTTCCTAATATATCATCTAAGTCTATATCCATTCCCATTCCATTACCAAAGCCTGAAAAATCAAATCCTCCAAATCCTTGTGCTCCACCACCAAACCCTCCGGTTTGATCAAAATTTGAGCCAAATCTATCGTATTGATCTCTTTTACTTTTATCTGAAAGAACAGAATAAGCTTCACTTACTTCTTTAAATTTTGCCTCAGCTTTTTCTTTATCATCACCTGTATATGAATCTGGATGATATTTTTTTGCTAAAACTCTATATGCTTTTTTTATTTCCTCACTAGTTGCATTTTTTGATACACCTAATAACTCGTAATAATCTTTTGAACTTGCCACGAGTATTTCCCCCTATATTTTAAAATTAGGGTGGCTTATTAACCACCCATAATTTGATTTATTTTTGCTTATTAAAATTTATTTATTGTCATCTTCTACTTTATAATCAGCATCATGAACTACATTATCTGAATTTTGTTGAGTATCTGTTGCATTTTCTTCTTGTCCTTGTGTTTTTTCTTCAGCTTCAGCTTGTTCTGCTTGAGCTTGTGAATAAAGCTTAGAAGAAATTTCATAAAATACTTGAGTTAATTTTTCAGTTGCTTCTTTAATTTTTTCTGTATCATTTCCTTCTAATTCTTTTTTAACATTTTGTAGTTCAGCATCAACTTTTGATTTTTCTTCATCTGAAATTTTGCCATCTAATTCTTTTAAAGTTTTTTCAGTGTTATATACTAATGAATCAGCATTATTTCTTACTTCAACTTCATCTTTTTTCTTTTTATCTTCAGCAGCATGTGCCTCAGCTTCTTTAACAGCATTTTTTATTTCTTCTTCAGTTAAATTTGTACTAGCTGTAATAGCGATTTTTTGTTCATTATTTGTAGCCATATCTTTAGCTGTAACATGAACTATACCATTAGCATCAATATCAAATGTAACCTCAACTTGTGGAACACCTCTTGGAGCAGGTGGAATACCTGTTAAACTAAATCTTCCTAAAGTTTTATTATATGATGCGATTTCTCTTTCTCCTTGTAATACATGTACCTCAACAGATGTTTGACCATCAGCAGCTGTACTAAATATTTGAGATTTTTTAGTTGGTATAGTTGTATTTCTATCAATTAATTTTGTAAATACACCACCATAAGTCTCTATTCCAAGTGACAATGGAGTTACATCAAGTAAAACTAAATCTTTAACTTCACCTGTCAATACACCGCCTTGAATAGCTGCACCAATTGCAACACATTCGTCTGGATTAATTCCTTTGTATGGTTCTTTAGTTGTAATTCTTTTTACAGTTTCTTGAACTAAAGGAACTCTGGTAGATCCACCAACAAGTAATATTTTATCAATCTTATCAAATGTCATTCCAGAATCTTTCATTGCTTGATTTACAGGCCCTACTGTAGATTCAACTAGATCAGAAATTAATTCTTCAAATTTTGCTCTAGTTAAAGTTAAATCTAAATGTTTTGGTCCTGTAGAATCTGCTGTTATAAATGGTAGATTGATTTGTGCTTGCATAACACCAGAAAGTTCAATTTTAGCTTTTTCTGCTGCTTCTTTAAGTCTTTGCATTGCCATACTATCTAAGCTTAAATCAATTCCACTTGTTTTTTTAAATTCTGCAACTAAATAGTTCATAACTCTTTCATCAAAGTCATCTCCACCTAATTTATTATTTCCAGATGTAGACATAACTTCATATACACCATCTCCAATATCTAATATAGATACATCAAATGTACCACCTCCAAGGTCATATACTAGAATTTTTTGATCGCCATCTTTATCAAAACCATGAGCAAGAGATGCTGCTGTTGGTTCGTTTATAATTCTTAAAACTTCTAAGCCAGCTATTCTACCTGCATCTTTTGTTGCTTGTCTTTGAGAATCACTAAAGTAAGCTGGAACAGTTATAACTGCTTGTGTTACTTTTTCTCCAAGATAATTATCAGCATCTGATTTTAATTTTTGTAAGATCATTGCAGAAACTTCTTGAGGTGTATATTCTTTATCATCAATTTTTACCTTTTTATTTGTTCCCATATCTCTTTTAATTGACATTACAGTTCTATCATGATTTGTAACCGCTTGTCTTTTTGCTACTTGACCTACTAGTCTTTCACCATTTTTAGCAAATGCAAGTATTGATGGAGTTGTTCTTGCTCCTTCTGCATTTGGAATTACTACTGGCTCGCCATTTTCAATAACAGCGACACATGAATTTGTTGTTCCTAAATCTATACCTATAACTTTTGACATAATAATACCTCCTAAAATACAAAGTTATTTATATTATACACTTGTTTTTATATATAAATACATTAAAATCTGCATTATACAAAAGCAAGTAAAAACCTTAATTAATTTGCTACTTTTACCATAGAATGACGAATTACTTTATCATTTATTTTGTAGCCTTTTCTAAATACTTCTATAATTTCTTTTTCAGAATACTTTTCATCTTCTATATGCATAACAGCTTCATGTAAATTTGGATCAAAAGTTTCTTTCATAGCACATATTTCTTCTACGCCTACTTTTTTTAAAACTTCAATAATTTGATTATATATCATTTCCATTCCGTTTTTAAAGGATTCATCTTTTGTTTTAGCTTGCATTGCTTTTTCAAAATTATCAATTATTGGTAAAATATCAATAATTATATCAGAAGCAATTGTAACATACATACTGTCTTTTTCTTTATTAATTCTTTTTTTAAAATTATCAAAATCAGCCATATTTCTTTTTAAACTCTCAAAATACTCATCAGTTTTCTTTTTTTGCTCGACTATATCATTATTTAGTTTTGCAATGTATTCATCTTTGTTTATTTGCTCTTTTGTTTCTTCTTCTGGTAATTTTTCATCAATAATTGTTTCTTCAACTTCTAGATTCTCACTATCTTTACTCATTTTTTCCTCCTTTTTGATCACTTTCATTTAAAAATATCTTTTTAAATCTTTCATTTATATATTTTAAAGTTGATATTGTTTTAGAATAATCAATTCTTTTTGGACTTATTACAGAAATTTTTCCGAAGATGTTTATCTTCAGTCTCAATATTAAGTGAAATTATGCTGTAATCTTTTAAAAGTAATTCTTGACTCTCAGAACCTATTATTATGCCAAGTTCTCCTTCTTGAGTTTTTTCTAAAGTAGTATCGATAATATTTTTTGTAGCTAACATATTTGCAAAGTTTTTTGCTTTGTCAACATCTGCAAACTCTGGTAAACTAAGTATTGTCTCAACACTACTGCTTAATTTTTTAGTACTCGAAATCTCTCTTTTAATACTATCACATATTTGGCCAAGCACAAAAGAAAATGACTTTAATTCTTTTTCTATTACTTTGTTTAAAGCAATATTTAAATTTTCGAGTGGTGTTCCTACGAGATTTTCATTTAATACATTAGTTAATTCGTTAACAGTCTCATCTGGAATATTGTCCGTAAGTTTTGCTATACAATCTTTTACAGTTCCTCCTTGAGATATTAAAACTATTAGTAGTAATTTTTCTGATACCTTAACTATCTTAACACTTTCTAATAAATCTTCACTTTTAAAAGTAAGAAGTGTAGGTCTTGATAGTAATTTAGACACAACTTCGGCCGCTTGTTCAAATAATTTTTCTGTATCTCCATAACTAGTTATACTATTATCAATATAATTAATATCTAGCATTGAAAGATTATTGTTTTTCATCAAATTATCTACATAATATCTATAGCCTTTTGTTGATGGAACTCTTCCTGCAGAAATATGTGGTTGTTCTAAATATCCACTTTCTTCTAATAGTTTCATCTCATTTCTTATTGTAGCACTACTGTATTCTAAATGGTATTTATCCATTATTGTTTTAGAACCTACTGGTTCTGCAGTAGTTATATAATCTTCAACTACGGAAGAAAGTATTTTTTTCTTTCTGTCATCTAATTTCATACAATCACCTTCGTTAGCACTTAAAGTATATGAGTGCCAACATTCATATATTACACCTTTGAAATATAAATGTCAAGCTTTTTTATAACTTTTTTTAAAAATATTATTAATTATGACTTTTTTTAAAAAAAATAGAGATATATCTAGTGATTATCCCTATTTATAAAATTATTCTATATATTTATATTAACTTAATTCTTTCTATTTTTTGCAATTTCTATTAAATTTTCAATCAGAGATAAAACTGTAGTAAGACCAACACCACCTGGAACAGGACTTATATATTTGCAATAATTTAGTGCGCCATTTGTATCAACGTCTCCTACTATTTTACCATCTACCCTATTTATTCCTACATCTATTATTATACTACCTTTTTTTATCATATCTGAAGATATTAAATTTGGAACACCTGTAGCAATAACTAATATATCAGCTCTTTTTGTATGAGACTTTAAATCTAATGTTTTAGAATGGCACATAGTAACAGTTGCGCCTCTTGCAAGCAATAACTGAGCAATAGGCTTTCCAACGATTTTACTTCTTCCTACTACAACTGCCTCTTTACCAAGAAACTCAGTTCCAATACTATCTAATATTGTCATTATTCCTTTTGGAGTACATGAAACAATTCCTTTTTTTCCTATAAGTAAATTTCCTAAATTTAATGGATGAAACCCATCAACATCTTTTTTACTATCAATACTTTCTAATATCTTCTCTTCATTTAAGTGTTTATATATTGGAAGTTGCACTAAAATGCCATCAACTGTTTTATCGTTATTTAATTTATTTATAAGTTCTAACATTTCATTTGTTGATGTTGTTTCATCTAATATATATTCTTCTTCTATTACACCTAATTCTTCACAAAGTTTTCTTTTACTATTAATATATGATCTAGAAGATTCCTCTTTATTTGCAAGTATTACTACAAGTTTAGGAAATATATTTTGTTTTTTTAAATTTATAATTTCTACTTTTAGAGCCTCTTTTCGTTTTGAAACGATTTCTCTTACGTTTATTATTTCACCCATTTAATCACCAAAGTTCCTTTCAGATTTATTATTTATTATCATTTTCAAATTCATCTATAGCATATTTTAAATACTTGGCCGCACTACATGGTGCAATTTTAGAAGGCAGTGCCAATGCCCATATAACATTTATTCCAAGTTCTTTTGCTTTTTGGAAATCTATTCCTCCAGGCTGTGATGCAAGATCTATAATTACACAATCTTTGTTTAACATATCTAATCTTTTTTGGTTAAGTATCACACATGGAATAGTATTAAATATTATATTCATATTAGAAATATACTTATCTAAGTCATCTAATTTTATACTATTATATCCCATTGCATCTATTAATGCAATATCTTTTTTATTTCTAGCCTCACAAAATATATTTGCGCCGAATCCTTTTAGCATATTTGCTAATACTTTTCCAATTCTACCATATCCTGTAATTAAAATATTAGAAGAATGAATAGTAAAATTTGTATTTTTTATAGCTTCATATATTGCCCCTTCTGCTGTTGGAATTGCATTTAAAATTGCAATTTCATCTAATTTCATTAAGTCTACTATATTTATTTTATTTTTTTCGAACTTTTCTCTTATTATTTCTGATACTAAACCAGTATATATGGTTTTAGATTGATTTTTACATTTTTCAATAAGATCATCAATTATTATATCTTCGTTATTTATATTTATATTATCTTTTGTAAAAGGAATAGGTGCTATTATCATTTTGGCATCTATATAGTTTAATAATTCCTTTCCTTCTTCTAAATACATTTTTTTAAGAAATATACTTCTATTATCATTGCCCAAAACACAAATTTCTTTCAAAAAAATCACCTCACAAATATATAATATTCGTAAGGCTTTAAATATATACTTTTATTACTTTGTCATAATTTTTAAAATAGTATATATTGCTTTATCGATGATATTTTTGCCTACATAATTGCTTTTTATAATATATTTTTCTAATAAAGCATCTAAATCATATTCTT
>JAVXAF010000031.1:0-8017 GCA_036660635.1 Clostridia bacterium
ACAAATTTAAATAAATTAATAGAGATGAATAAGAAGAAATAGGTGATTGTAAATGAAGAAAAAGGAAAAGTTAGTTAGAATAATAATTTCCATAGCATTAATAATGGTTGTGTTCATTACAATATCCCCAACTGTTCAAGCGGCTATAAATACGGATTACTATGAAAATAATACCATAGACTATACACCTAATTCTGGTAACTTATTGGTTAATAGTTTAACAGAGGAAATAGGAAAATTTATATTTGGTATTTTTAATTTTGTTGAAAATGTCTTTTCAAGTTTGATGGGAAGAATGACTAAAGATACTTCATTTCCATGGGCAGATAAGATTATATTTAATGCAGTGCCTATGCTTGATCCTAACTTTATAAATCCTGATGCAAATTCTCTTTTAAAGAGTGGCATATCTGAAGTAATACAAAGCGTTTATGGTACATTATTTACAATATCTATATCTTTTTTTGGAATAGTTGTTGCATTAATGGCAATAAAGATGGCAACATCTGCAATTGCATCTGAGAAAGCTAAGTACAAAGAAGGAATTGTAAATTGGCTTAAAGGTTTAATTTTAATATTTACAGTCCATTATTTAATGTCTTTTATATTTTATGCAAATGAATCAATGGTTAAAGTTTTTAGTGGAATTGCTGTAAGTAAATTAGGTGATATTAAAATTCCAGATGATAACGATGTATCTGCAGCTGAAAAAAAGCTTGTAGTTGATGTTTTTGTTGACGAAAATAAAAAAGGGAATATCTTTGATACTTTTTCAATAGGTAATATTTATAAAAAAATAAGTATGGCAGTTACAGGAAATCCTGCTACAATTACTGAAAATGAAAAAAATTATGAAATAGCATATGCATTAATAACAAATAAAGCATATCAAGATGCTTTTTTGGCAACAGCAAGTGATAATGATTGGAAAAGTAAATTTTCAGATGCTCTTGAGTCATTTGCAACAGCTGGAGTTTGGGATGCAATTCAAAAAGTAAAGGCCGTAAATTTTGTAGCATCTCATATAGAAATAATTACTAATAAGGAAAAAGGAATGAACTCCCTAAAAGAAGAATTAATAGAGGATAAAAAGATACTAAAAGAAGCTAAATCACTTAAAACTGCAACTGTAGCAAGGAAAAATATAGAAGCAGTTGAATATGTAATTCAGCTGAAAAAAATATACGATGATACAGGTAGCATAGGTATAGTTAACTCAGGTAATAAATCAGTAATTAGAAACTTGTCATCATATTTTAAAGATTCTGCTATGTATAGAGATGAAACATGGAGACAATCTGGTATTTCGATAGGACCTGCAATAATGTATGCGATATTAATAGTTCAGTCTTTATTATACTTTTTTGCATATATTAAGAGATTATTTTATATTATAGTTCTTGGAATGCTAGCACCACTTATAGTGGTATATGATTTCTTTACTAAAACTGTGTAGTAGAAAGGAAGATAAAATATGAAAAAAGATGTTTTTTCAACTTGGTTAAAAGAATTTGCTTCGTTGGTATTTTTACAAACTATTCAGTCTATAGTATTTATGATTATAATAGTTATTATTGTAAAAGCCGATAATATAAATGATAAAAATGCGGTAACTGTAGAGCAAACTTCTGCTTTATCGGTTTTGATGATAGTTGCCCTCGCGTCTATTTCAAAAATTGAATTACTAGTTAAGAAATTATTTGGTGTTGATTCCTCAGTTGCTGATCCTTCTATGAAGGGTGGAATGAAATCATTAGCAATGGGAATGATGGCTTTTAAGATGGCAGGAAGAGCATTAAATAATGTTCCTAAAATGGGAAAAGGTGCTATGGATGTGGTTAGAGGCAGTAAAGAGAAGAAGCAAATTAAAACTAGATTTGCAAGGGATATGAAGATACAACAAGGAAAATTAAATGGTTCTACACAACCTTCAGATAATAATAATGCAATAGAAAGTCAAAATGAAGAAGAGGGATTATTAGCTAATCCTGCAAATGCTAATAATGCTAATAATGCTATATCATTAAATCAAAATAGAGATCCTATACAAGCACAAGTATCTTCTACAAATAAAGCAAATTCAAATATAGATAGAACTGCTAAAGCAAATTCTAATATAGATACAACTGCAATTCAAGAAAAAATGAATTCTTTAAGGGATAGTTATGATGATGCACTTTCTAAAGCAAAGCATAAGCAGCTTGCTGGAGTAGCGAACATAGCTTCTGGTTTAACTGAATCATTAGGTGGGGCCGCTGGTGGGCTTATAGGTGGAATCGGAGGATTAGCAACTGGTGAAATTGATGAGGCATTTAAGGCAGCTGGTATGGGTGTAGGTATAGGCGATTATATAGGTTCTGCTCCAATTAAAGCTGTACAATCAGCAGGATCTATGATTGGTGACTTTAAAAGCGCAAATATGGCAGATGAAAAATATATAAAAGAATTGACGGGAGCGCAAAGAAAAAATATTATACATCTAAAGCAAAGACGTGAACAAAGAAAAGAAGCAGAAAGAAACTTAGATAGAATGCATGATAGTATAGATGCTGGTAATCTATAGGGAGATTTTCAAATGAAACAAAAAATTAATATTAAAAAAATATTTGACTTAAGCAAATTTACCAATTTTCAGAAATTAATTTTATTAATAGTACTTTTATGTTTCTTATTAATGGGAACAAAGTTATTTGAAAAATTAAGGTTAAATGATGAAATTAAAAAAGATTTTATTTGTTTTGATTATAGTACAGTTACAGGTGAATATTTAGTTTCTACGTCGTTAGAAGAGAACGATAGAAAACTGTATTGGGAGCTAGATAGTATTGTTAAAAAGTATATATTATCATATCAATCAATAGAAAAATTTGAATCATATAATGGTATGATAAAATATGATGGACCATCAGTTACTGACTTTTATGAATGTTTATATAAAAAATATAAAGTTAGTTTAAACAAAAAAGAATATATGGAAATTTCAAAAAAATTTATGAAAAAGTTTGTTAGTAAAGTTCAATATTATGATACATTATTAGTAGATAATGTGATAAATAGTGTTTATAGAGTACAAGAAAATATGTATATATGCCAGTTAAATACTAGCATTGATAATACAACTGCATATTTAGGAATTAAATTAGATAAAGAAAAAAATACTTATAATATTTTTTATATAGAATAAAGGATAGGAGAATATAGTGAGTAACATTAGTAAAAAAGATAAAAAATTATTAATAATTGCAATAGTAATTTTTCTTATTATAGTTATAACTTCAATTTCATTTATATGGTTACCAAAAAAAGAAAAAATAAATAAGGTTGGTCAATATGATGCTGTTAAAAATTGTGATAATAAGTTAATTAATAAATATTTAGATGATCTTAGTATACTACTTTTAGAAGGAAATTTTGAAAAACTTTATAAAAAAATAGATAAGCTATATTTAGATGATAATGGCCTAAATGAGAAAAATACTAAGAAATTTTTAACAGATAATATTTTTATTGGTAAAAGTGTTTCTATTGATTCATATGAATTGTCGAAAGAAGGAACTAATTATGTATATAGGATTAAATATACAATGAACGGCCTTAATAGATATGTAAATTTGATTGAGCCTAAGCCTTATAATTATACTTTATCTTTTGATCAAAAAAATATTCCCACTAACGATAAAGGTAAGCAAAAAACATATTTAGTAAATAATATAAAATTTGATATTACTATAATGGAAAAAACTGATAACCACATTAAGTATAGTGTTATAATAACTAATCAAGATGTTAAAACTGCAGAATTTAATTTTGATACTGTAAATACTGCTGTACTTGTTTTAAAAGATAATACTGAAATAAAAATGTGTACAGTTGTTATGGATAAAAACAATACAATTTTAACTCTTGGATCAGTTACAAAAGAAGAATTTTTTTATACATTAAGTTTAGAAAATCAAAGCAAAATTAAAGGGATAAAATTAAAGGATGTCATGATAAACCAAAAATTGACAGAGATTATGATTGAATTTTAAGTGGAGGATATTTAATGGAAGAAAATTATGAAGAGCAAGGGGAACAAGAACCTTCTACTTCGTCAGATCAAAGACCAAGTGGTGGTGGCATAAAAAATGGCATAAAGAATGCTGCATCAAAAGCGGGTAATGCTATAAAGCAATCAGTAAAAAGAGTATGGAAAAGAATCCCAATAAAATATAGACTTATTATTATAGGTTTACTAGTTGCATTAATTATTGTTATATTTTTGGCAGTAGTACTATTATCTAAAGCGGAAAATCTTAAAGAACATACAGAAGGAAATGTGAGTAGTTATGTAGATTCTAGTATAGGAAAAGTTGCTATAGATGATCTTAATCCAGATAATGAATGGGCAAAGGATGCAAAAGAACTATATGATAAATATGGAAGTTTAGTATTAATGAAAATTGATGATATTAATAATATATATAATAAAACAATAAATGATTCAAATTTTGATGCTGCAACAAAAAAAATATTAAAAAAAGTTATGGGAGAAAATAAACTAAAAAAAGATTAAGGAGCATTTTATGAAAAAAAATAGAAAAACTAAGATAGTTATGATTATAGTATTGATTCTTTTTCTTATATGTGGGTACTTTGTGTTTTTTAAAGGTAAAGTAGGAACAAATAATGATAATAGGAACTTTAAAAGTATAAAAGAAGTATTAAAATATATGGATTGTAAGTATATAAAAGAAGTTGAATCGTCTATACCAAATTATTATAAAGATATATATATTACTTCTAAAGTCCCACTTTATGATGATAAAGAAGTTTATGAGAATTTTTATAATAATTTGACTCTGTACATGGCTGAAGCACTTGATTATAAAAGCTTCCTTCTTATGGATGAAAAAAATAATATAACAATAGCTGTAGAATGTAGTAATTTGGGAAAAACAATAAGCAAAACTGTAATAAATGGAGATCAGTATTATTTTTCTAAAATAAAGTCTCAAAGAGGTTTATTAGATTATACTAACATAACTAATATAGATATTACAATAAATTCTAGTATATTAACCAAAGTAAATGCAAATTCATGGAATAGTAAAAATATTAATTTAGGAACTATAGAATCTACTTTTGCTAACTATGATATTTATTTTGATGAAGGATATAAAATTAGGAATATTAATAATGAAATCTTTAATATAGTATTTACAGATAAATATGGTGATAGTGTAGTAAATGATATAAAAACTAATACTTCATTAGAAGAAGTTATATCTAAACTTGGACAACCTAGTATAGGAACAATAGATTCAACTGTAATAGGCTATAGAACTAAAAATATGTACATATTTTTTAGCGGTAGTGATATCTCAGCATACAAATATATAAAATATGATACTACACCGGTATCAAAGATATTTACTGATTTTGTAAATGATAAAGATGCCGCAAAGTTAATAGATGAGACTATAAAAATTTGGCCTGATTATGATAGTTTTGAAAGAACTTCTAAATATGCTATACTAAAATACAGTTTAAAAGGAGTTGAAATAAAGTTTAACTATGATACGAAAAATGGAATTAGTATTTACAATAATTATTACGGAAATATTACTGACAAATTTTCAATTACTGATGCAGTTAAGAAGGATGAAAAATTACCAGAAAACATATATTTTGTAAATGATAATCTAATATATCAAAATGAGATGAGTAGAATATACGGTTTTGCACTTGATTCAGCTGCTGAAATGAATGATAAATTTGCCCTTATGATAAAAGATGGCTTGAAAATAATTTCTTTAAATAATGATGTTCCTAACTATGAAATAAATGAAGATGTATATACAGTGAAATGGTTAAATAATAATGATACATTTGCATATAGCATTAAAAACAAAGGAATATATACTTACAATATTACAACAAAAAAGAAAGATACTTTAATTGAAGGAAAAGATGAATATCAAATTATAAAATATGAAAATGGTATTTTAACGTATGATGAAAAAGAAATTAAAATAAATTTATAAATAATGCTAATTATGGAGGTAGTTTAAATGAAAAAATGTAAAAAGTTTATATTTTTATTTATTTTAGTTTCAGCTTTTTATCTTGGTAAAGAGTCTTGTAATGCTGTTATGTCGCCAACAGAAGCTGGGCAGTATATGTCTGAATTTGCAATTAATTTTTATGAAAATCATGGAAAAGAAGTTATATATGATTGGTCTGATAATAGATGGTATGCAGTAAATGGTATTAAAACATCAGGAGTAGCACAACCAACAGGAAAAGAATTTACAGATAAATATGCATTAGATTGTGTAAGTTGGATAAGTTTTGTTGTAAAAAATTCGTTAGGTGTTGATTCTGATAAAAAAAGCAATATATATTATGGAGTACCACGCCAACCAGGTGGTGGAGGTAGTGTATCAAATGGATTTAAAATTGAACATGGAAATATTCATGGACCTAAGATACCACTTTCGGAAATAGTATCTAATGCAAAACCGGGAGATTTTTTATTTGGTTGTGCACAACATATTTTACTTTATGTTGGAAATGGCGAAATAATTCATTGTGTTACTTCTGGGCTTAAAAGACAAAAAATCAGTGATTATTCAGCTGGATATTGTGCAATTGGTAGGATTACACTTCTTAAAGCAATGAAAGTAGAAAAAAATAATGCTACAACAATATTTGCTGGTACGGGTGGGATTAGTGGAAAAATTGATTGGACAAGTAGCTCATGGACTGGAAAATTAGTGTATTCAGATGAACTTGATAAAGTAAAATCTAAAGAAAATGAGAGAATTGTGGATGTTAACGATAAAATAGAAATATATAAACATATATTATTTACCGAAAAATATAATTTTAATAGAATAGATTGGAAAAAATTTGGGCATTATGCAGGAAAAAAAGGAGAAGTTGGCACAAATGAAAAAGGATTTGATGTAAAAATGCTAGGAGATGTTTCTTTGGGGCTCAAGTATCCAGAAGATGATGAGGTAATGCCAGAGCAAACTAATTTGTCAAAATTTATTGATATGACATTACCTTTTTTACAAACTTGGTATATACCTATTGCATTTACTGCTGGATCTTTAGATCGTAGTATAAATGATGAAACAAAACCAAGAAATCCGGAATTTATTTATTCTATAATTAAAGAAGCATATAGTAATATTTTAGTACACAGATTTGATGTTGAAGAATATTTTCTTGAAACAAAATATGCAAAATTTGATAGATTTACAAAACATAGTGAGATTACCGGCGTAAAAGTTTCTAAGGTAGATATAGAATATATGGATTTTAATTATAATGTAAAATACTATATGTTAGGTGAAAAATCATATATGTATACAGAAGGGGAGACAAAGGAAAATAAGGAAAATAAGGAAAATAAGAAAAATTTTGAAAAATATTTTAATTTTATGGATGAAATAAAAGATAATGAAAAGTATGAAATAAGATATGATAAAGAAGTTGATAAATATGGTGTAATGACAACAATAAAGGATAATGAGGATAAGGATACATTTTCGTATTGTGAGATTCCAAGAGACTCTACAATAACAAGAAGTAATCAATTATATCCTAAGAATAATAAATTTACAACAATTAATGGAAAATACATGATTGATGTCATTGATGATAGTAAGTTATTGCAAGTAACTACTAATACGGAAAGAATAAATAACAGATTAGATCAAGGCGGAGTAGATAATTTGGATCCTTCGAAAGAGTCAAAAATTAATCGTATGAAAGAAGAAAAAGTTTATGATAGAACTACATATACACCAAGTTATTATATAAGAGAAGCAAAAACCTTTGATGTATATTATGCAAATACTTTTAATTATATTATGTATGATGATTTAGATAAAAATGTAAGAGTTGTTAACCTGACTAAAGGGTATAAGGGATCTGAAGTATATCCTAAAAAAGAAGATTATTATTATTTTGATCCAAAATATGATGGTATTAGAATTCAAAAATTAATTTATGACAATACAAA
>JAVXAF010000031.1:8117-10839 GCA_036660635.1 Clostridia bacterium
TGAAAAGGGAACAACTTATACTTATACTTTTAAAGGGAAAGACTATATAGAAGATATAGGAAAGGCAGATGACCAATTAGGGTGGATTTATGTTGATAGAACTTGGCAAGATGTACTTACTCAAAATGACAGTGAGGTAAGAGATTATAATGTTCAAGATGTTATGAATTATATAAAGACAAAAGATAATAAATTTAAAGAAGAAGAATTTAAAACAGATAATACTTCAAATAGTTATTACACAAATTTACAAAGTGATAAAGTGATTAATTCTATAGATTTAATGAATGCTACAAAAATTAATTATAAAGAATATATGAGTACATATAAAGCATATGCAAAATATGTTGGATACAATAGGGGTAATAGTCTTGCAATTTCATATATGCAATTAAAAAAACTATTTGAAAAACGTGCAAAGCAAAATATATTGCCATATGTATATGGAAAGTCTCTAGGCTTTACAACTTTGGATGTAACAGATAAAAATATACAAAGTTCTGATATATCAGTTTCATCATTAAGTTGCAATTTTCAGTGGCCTGTTCAAGAATATTCAAATGCTGGATATACATATACTCAACAGGTAACATCTGGATATGGACCTAGAATTTCGCCAACAAATGGACAATCAGAAAAGCATACTGGTATTGATATTGGTCATAAGAAAAATGAAACAACTGACACTATTGTAAATGCTGCTCAAAAAGGTATTGTAAGTAGAAATACAAATGATGAGGGAGGATATGGTAATTATGTTGTTATAAAACATGAAGGTGGATACTACACATTATATGCACATTTGAAAGAAAAATCCGGTTTAGAAATTGGATCAACTGTACAAATGGGACAAAAAGTGGGGATAATGGGTAATACAGGAAATTCTAGAGGAATTCATTTACACTTTGAAATAATAAAATGTGATAATGATGATATATTCAATGAACAAAGTAAAAAGGATCCTAAAGATTTCTTTAATGACGATTGTAGTACTAAGTTTCAGTTTAATACTGAATCAACACCTGAATTGCCACTAAATATTATTAATGAATTGATAACAAATTTAGATAATAGCCCTGATAACAAAAATAAAGATAATTGGGGAAGTGTCAATAATGCATGGACGTTACAATATTATAAAAATGATCCTGTTGAATTAATTTCAAGAATTATAATTCATGAAAATTCTTTAGGAGAAAATGATAGTTTAGATGAAGCATCTCGAGAAAAGGTAAAAGTCCAGACACTTAAGATGATGGAAAGAGAAGCAAGTAATGGCAATAGTGTATATAAAGCAATTCTTGCATCTGAGCAATTCTATTCTGGTCCTACTAGAAAAGATGTATTTAATCAAACCCCACCAAATTGGGTAAGAGAATTAGTATATAGAATTTATACTGGATTAGAAAATTAACATATATATTAGATACATATTATTTGATTGGTATAAATAGTAATAATTATAATAAAAATTTACATTAAAATTAATAGGAAAAATTAGCATGTACTAGCAAAAGATATTGGATAATAGTCAAGGAGAAAAAAATGGAAGAAAATATAAAAAAAGAAAGAGTTCGTAAAAAAACTCCTCAAAATAAAAAATATTCTTTTAAAGAATTAGAAACAATAAGAGACACACAGCAAGTTGTAGATATGTATGTTGAAGAAATTGATGAGAGCTTAAATATGAAAGGCATTGTTGGAAAAGACGTTAAAGCCATGATACCAAGAGATGAGGCTTCAAGTGTTGCCGGGGAAGATGGAATGGTTGAAGAAAAACATATTATAAATAAAAAAGGGAAAATAATACATACCTGTATAAAAGAAATTATAAAAGATGGAGAAAAATTAGAACTTATTCTTTCTAAAAAAGCTTTGGAAGTTAAGGTTAGAAAATGGATGTATATGCATTTAAAAGCAGGTATGAAATTAAGAGGTGTTGTTATTTCTACAACTGAATATGGTGCTTTTGTTGATGTTGGCGGCGGAGTAACTGGTATTTTAAAAATCCAAGATATATCTGATACAATGTTACAAAACGCAAGTGATGTATTTAGAATAGGTCAAAGAATAGAAGTTATTGTTAAAAAATATGATAGAGATACAGGAAGAATTGAACTTTCATATAAAGAAATGATGGGAACTTTTGAAGATAATATAAAGGGAATCAAAGAAGGGGATATTGTAGATGGAGTCATCAGAAATAGAATAAAAACTGGCGTTTTCGTTGAAATAAAACCAAATGTTGTAGGCCTAGCAGAACATGTAAATGGAATAGAATATGGTCAAAAAGTTTTAGTAAGCATTAAAAAAATCGTTCCTGAAAAGAAAAAAGTTAAGCTTATTATAATCGGATAATTAATTTCAAAGATTAATTATTTATGTAAATATTTAAAATATAGTAAAAGTGATATAATGTTTGTCAAATTATATCACTTTTAATCTTTTTTATTGCTTTTTGTTTCCTTTGGCTGTATAATTAAGATGTAGTATGATATTAATATATTACGGATATTCTATTAGTAGTAGTACTAATGCAGATGTTAAATTTCAAAATTAAAATTTAAGGAGAGATGAAAAATGGTAAATGATAAGGAAGTAAAAACAGCAGTATCGCCTTTTGCAGTAAGAGAAAATGAGATTAAAGTCTTTGATGGAAAAGAAGGATTTGCATCTATTAACCAAGTTGTGTTTAAAATGGATATGGGATATATAAATGAAT
>JAVXAF010000032.1:0-1159 GCA_036660635.1 Clostridia bacterium
AAACTTTGAAAAATATAAATGATTGTATATATTGTCTTAATTGTAAAATAGAAAGTTTAGAAAATAGAATTAATTGCATTTTATCTTTATTAGAACATTGTACTAATTCTAATATTATTATAGACAATTATCTTCCTTCTAAAGATATAGGGAAAATCGGAGATATTTATATCCAATTAAAAGGCGGCGTTTTCTATATAAAAAATAATGGCAATTGGGATATAATTGGAACTCTTGAACCACTTATAGTTGATGGTGGTGATAGGCAATGTTTAAAAAGGGGGAATGATTAAATGTCAACACAAATTAAATTAAAAAGAGGTCTTAGCTCTACAGTGGGTTCTTTAGCTTTGCAAGCTGGAGAGCCGGCATTTACTACAGATACTGGTAAGCTATATATAGGTAACGGAACAGAAAAAATAATTGTAAATCCTTTTGATAAAATTTCAGGTCTTGATACTACTTCTTCATATACAAAAGTAAAAGTAAATGAATATGGTCAAGTTGTATCTTTAGCTACTCTTGCAATATCTGATTTACCAACTATTAACGTCTCAGATGTAAAAGGCTTAGGAAGTGCTGCCCTTGCAAACACTGGAATAGAAAGTGGTAACGTACCTATATTAGATAATGGCGGAAAATTGAACACTTCAGTTTTGCCTTCCCTAGCAATTACCGATACATACGTTGTTGCAAATCAAGCGGAAATGCTTGCTCTTAACGCTGAAACTGGTGATATTGCAGTAAGAACCGATTCTAATGAAAACTATATTTTAAAAGCTTCACCTGCGTCTATTATTGGAAATTGGGTGAAATTACTAGTTCCTATTGACGCTGTGTCTTCCGTTAATGGTAAAGCAGGAGCAGTTGTATTAATTTCAACCGATTTATTAATGACCGGTTATACCAAAGCGCAAAGCTACTCACCAATTACTACAAGCGATAACTCTTCTGTAGCAATTGGTAAATTAGAAAAAAACTTTGATAGCTATGCTCCTCTAGCTTCTCCTTCTTTTACAGGGGCACCGTTATCTACTACGCCAGTAAGTACTGATAACTCAACTAAAATAGCAACTACTGCATATGTTCAATCAAATTTAGCTGTAATTGATGGAGGCACATTTTAAGATTACAAAGATTAACTAATACCTATTTTTTA
>JAVXAF010000032.1:1259-10577 GCA_036660635.1 Clostridia bacterium
TTTTTAACTAGTATCTATATAAATTTAGATACTAGTTTTTTGTTTTATTAATTTAGTTTTACTTAAGTTAAATATCCTTGATATTTTCTCTAATATATAATATAATCATAAACATAAACATATTAAGGTTTTTAGGTGATAAAATGAATGTAAAAAAAGCAAAAAAGCAAAAGAAAAATCAATTTAAAAAATTATTTATTCTCATTATAATTATTTTTATTGTTTTGCTACTATTGTTTTTACACAAAAAGCAAAAAAAAGCAAATATAAATTCTGCACCTACAAGTAGTAATACTAACAACGACCTCATCCAAACAATTGCACCTATTGTTGCATCATCTAAAGAAGACGATTGGGCTCTTACACTTGTCAATAGAGATCATTATTTACCAGAAAATTACAAATTAGAACTTTCAAATATTGATGATACAAGGCAATTTGATTCAAGAGCAATTGAATATTTAAACTCTATGATAAATAACATGAGAAAATCAGGCATAACTAATATATGGGTTCAATCCTCATATAGAAGTATACAATCCCAAGAAAATATATTTAATGATAATGTTAAACAATGTATAAAAAAAGGTATGACACAAGAAGAAGCGGAAAAAGAAACATTAAAAATTATTTGTAAGCCTGGTACTAGTGACCATAATTTAGGGCTTGCTGTAGATCTAAACTATGTTAATTTAGAATTTGAAAATACTGAAGCCTTTAAGTGGCTAGTTAAAAATGCTCACGATTATGGATTCATTTTAAGATATCCAAAAGATAAATTTGATATTACAAACGTTACTTATGAGCCTTGGCATTGGAGATATGTTGGTGCTAAAAATGCTAAAATTATTAAAGAAAAAAATTTTTGTCTAGAAGAATATATCAATTACATAACGACAAACAGCTCAATATAGTTAACTTTCTAATAAAATTCAAAATCCTCAAATTATACATGTATAATTTGAGGATTTTTTTAATATATTTTATAGTCCTGGCATCCCTGTTCTATATTGACCTTTTGTTTGCATTCCGCCAATTCCTTTTATTCCTTCTCTAGTATTTGAAATTATATTTGCTATTGGAACATACTCATCAACTGGTGTATAGGCAATAGTTTCTGCAACTATAAGAGGATCCATCATATCAATTAAAACTCTTTTTGGTGCGCTAGCAAAATTTGCACCTGCAGAGATTATTGCTTCATAATAACTTTGACATGCTCCTGCAAAAATAACAAGATTGTCTAAATTGTGCTCATATCTTCTTGCTTCAAGCACAGCTTGTATATAGTATTTCGAATTTTTATAGTTATCTACATTATATATATCATTCTTTTTCCTTATAAATGCATCATGGCCTGTAAGTATTAATATATTAGGCCTTATTTTTTGAAGTAAAGAATATACATGTTTATATTGTTCTTCCTCTGGAATATTATATGCGTAAGCTGTTATCCCTATTTTTTTGTAATTTTCCCTACATTTTTCAGTATATTCAGCGTCCCCATCTATATGTAATATGATGCCAGGTTTTTTTAAGATACTCTCTTTTTTAAACATATTGGGATTATCTTCTACCATAGTTGGCTCTCTCATATATCCAATTATTTTTTTATTCATATTATTATAACATCTATTTATTCTAGTTCTTCTAGACATTTCTACATTTATTAATCTATTGTCAACTTCGTCCTTAGATATATGTTTCAAATCATATGATGGTGCATCTGCAATAATTCTTACTGTAACTCCAACTAAATCTACCATTTCATTATTTCTTATACCAACAATTTTAAATAATATATCAAAATTATATGATTTTCTTGCTACTATATCGCCTTTTTTAAAACTATCCATAAAAATCACCTCATAGAATATTTTATGAAATTTATTCTACAAAGTGATTATTATACATATATTTATTATTAATTATTAAGCTATTAATGTTCCTATTACTCCAAATGACAATATCATCATAATTATACTAGCTAGTATAACACCTAATGTTATAGCAAGCATTGCTTTTTTTCTATTCATACCAATAAGAGCCGCAATTAAAGCTCCAGTCCATGCGCCTGTTCCAGGAAGTGGAATTCCTACAAATAAGACAAGACCTATAAACTCTCCTTTTTCCAATTGTTCTTTTTTGGATAATGCTTTTTCTTCTAATTTTGTAACTAATTTATTAAATTTTTTAAATTTTCTTAGCCACTCAAATATTTTAGTTATAAATAATAAAATGAATGGTATCGGAAGTAAATTTCCTACAATTGAGACAAAATAACTAAAAAAAGGATCTAACTTTAGTAAAGCTGCCGCAATAAGTCCTCCTCTTAATTCAAGTATTGGCATAAGTGAAATAATAAACACCACTATTTCTTTTCCAAATGGAACAGTTAAAAAGCCTCCAAATAAAGATATAATTGATTGAACCAATGTTTCTACCATTTTCATTCTCCTTTTTTCACAGTAAGTTTATTATAATTCATATTTATTAAAAAAGCAAGAAAAAAGGACCTAATAAGTCCTTTTTATCTTTATTTTACTGTATATGGTAATAACGCAATATGTCTTGCTCTTTGTATAGCATCTGTTACTTTTCTTTGATGCTTAGCACAAGTACCAGTTACTCTTCTAGGCAATATCTTGCCTTTTTCACTTACATATTTTTTTAATTTTTCTACATCTTTATAGTCTATTTCTTCTACTTTATCAACGCAAAAATTACAAACTTTTTTTCTTGGTCTTCTAAAAGGTTTGTCAGATTTAGCGCCTCTTTTAGCATTTTTATTATCAGCCATTGTAAATTCCTCCCTTCGATATATTAAAATGGAAGTTCTTCCGTATCATCTATAGTAATAAACTCTCCGTCCATACTTGATGATGGTACATCGCTTCCGCTATTTGAACCTGGTTCTCTTCTAGAATCAGCAAAGTATGCATTTTCTATAATATAGTCAGTTGCATATCTTTTTTGTCCACTTTGATCATCCCATGATCTGTTTTGTATTCTTCCTTCAACTAATACTTGTTGCCCTTTTCTATAATATTTTGAGCAAAATTCTGCTAGTTTTCCAAAAGCAGTTAAATTAAAGAAATCTGCTTTTCTTTCTCCACTTTGATCAGCAAATCTTCTATTTACTGCAATTGAGAAATTAGTAACTTGTGTATTAGTATTTGGTGTCATTCTAGTTTCAGGATCTTTTGTTAATCTTCCCATAAATTGAAATTTATTCATTTTTAATCCCCCTTAAAACATGTTTTGTTTTAGTCTTTTTTTATAACCATGTGTTTTAAAACAATTTCATCTAATCTTAAAATTCTTTCGAATTCTAAAATAAAATCAGGGTTAGCAACAAATGTAAATAAAATGTAGTATCCTTCTTTTTGCTTATTAATTTCATAAGCTAAAGTTTTTTTACCCCATTCTTCAACACTTGTAAGCTCGCCATTTTTAGAAATTAAATCTTTCATTTTTTCTCCAAATGCAACTGTTGCTTCTTCTGCTGCACTTGCTGATAAAATAATAACTGTTTCATAATTTTTCATGACTTCACTCACCTCCTTTTGGCCATCTGACTCTAATAATATAGAGTAAGGATTAACTTTAAGTATTATAACATATATTATTTACATAATCAACATTTATCTAAAAAAAAGTGATTTATAAGATTATTTAATATATTTAATTTTATTTGGTAATACTATTATTACAACTATTTAAAATTATATAATTTTGTCATTTATTGACATTGGAACTGTTTTTGTATATAATACATATACTAAGATAGACTACATTATCTATGGGAGGTTTTCTTTACATGAAAGTAGAAAAAATAAACGAAAATAAGGTTAAAATCACTTTAACTTTAGAAGAACTAGAAAAAAGAGATATTTCTTTAACAGAGATTGAAAAAGATGCTTCTATTGCTAAAGATCTTTTTATAGATTTGATTGAAGAATCTAATCTTGAAGAAGACTTTGCAATAGAAAACTCACAACTTTTCATTGAAGCCACTTCTGAGAGTAATAATTTATTTATAATCACAATAACAAAAATTGATGATATTCCGGAACTTAGAAAATATTCTCATATGTCTAATGAAAATAAATTAAATAAATCAAAAAATGATAAAAATAGTAAAAAAACTATTTTTAAATATAAAGTGGATAGTAATGTCTACTGGTTTGATAATTTAGACTTGGTTTTAGACTTGTGCCAAATTGCAAATAAAGAAAATTTATTTTTTGGCAGAAATTCTTTATACAAATATAACGATTCGTATTTTATTGTATTTAATGAATCTTCTGTAAAAAACAAGAAATTTCTAAAAACTTTTGTATTTCTTTCAGAATTTTGCAAAGAATATTTTTCAAGTGGATTAATTAATGCAGCTGTCAAAGAAAAATCAGAGTTAATAATACAAACTAGTGCTCTTCAAAAACTTAGTAAGATATAAAAATAGCAGTCTAGAAAACTAGACTGCTATCTTTTGCAAAAACTAGTCTTTTTAACATTTATAACCATATTATTTTCATTAGTTCCAAAAACTCCATTTAATACAGAAACATTTCTACTATTAATTTTATATTTCACCTCAAAGTTTATCATCTGTCCATATTCTACTGACTCTTTTGGTGCCAATATTTCTATGTTTTGTATTTTAAAGCCTTGTTCTATTAAATCATTTTTTAGATTTTTTTCCTCATCATCAGTTATATATCCATATTTTTCTATAACAAACATATACTTTCTACATAATGAATCTAGCTTTTGATACCATAAAAAAGGAAGAGTTAAATTCATTATAAGTATTCCTAAATATATAATAAATATTAAGGATATCGTTAAAACAATTGGTGTTATTACTAAATACTCTCCTTTTTTATTAAATTTTATTTTATTTCTAATAATTTTAACTTCACCTCATCTTTTATTTTTAATTTAAATGGTTTAATAACTTTATTTAGTACAATTGGGTCTACTATAACATATACTTCAATATTTACCTTGTTGTCTTGTTTGTCATAAGAAATTTCACTTAGTTTAACCTTAGCTCCATAATTTTTTTCAATTATTTTTTCTATTTTCTTTTTGAGAGTGTTTTCATCTACCAAATAATTATAGTAAGACAATTCTTTTTCATTCATAGAAATTGCAGCGTTTTGTACTATATAAAATAAATCTTGTTTTATGGGATATATAAATGAATTTATTTGAATATATAAAGAAAAAAATAAAAATATTATAATTAATATAACTAAAACAAAAAAAGTTAGTGCAATGATTTCTATATTCCCTTTCTTAAATACTTTACCATTCATTTAATTTCACCTTTTTTTCAATATCTAGTTTATTTAGAACAAGCTTTTTAAATTCGAAATTTAGATTTGCGTTTAAATTGTCTATTGTATCAAATTTTAAATTATATTTATATTCTTTATCTAAATAATTAAATATAAACTCTATTGTATGTGGTGATTTGATTCTTTTACCAATATCATCAAAAACTATTTTAAAATAGTTTTTTTCTTTCTTTCTTAAACTATCCCAACCAGCAATTGTTGAATATATTGATAATGGCAAATTTATTTCTAATTTAATTATGTCCTTAGTCTCTCCTATATTTTTAAACTCAGATTTCTTATTATCAACATATATTTTTAAATCTTTTATATCATTTCTATTAACATTTAATTTTAATTTGCAAGCTAAATTAGTTCCTCCTTCCAAAATCCCTTCTGAGTTTTCTTTTTTGCTAATACTTGTTTGCATTAAAGGTACTACATAATAATTTATATCATCTTTTTGTAATTGACTTATTTTTGCCTCTTTAACTGGAACTTCTATTTTAGGATCTATTTTTATGGTAATATTTTTTTCTATTTTATCTTGCATAAGTCCATCAACACTAAATTCTGTATATAAATAACTATTTACTTCTACTTTTAATCTTTCTAAATTTTTATATTTTTTTCTATCTATCTTAAACACAACCTCTTTTGATATGTTTTCTTTCTTCGAATCAGAAACTATTGATACTTCTTCTCCATTTATACGAAGTGAAGATACAATTTCTTTTATATGTTTTTTATTTGCGTAATTATTTAAATTTATAGCATCACTACCAAAATTAATTTTAAAATATATATACTCATCCTCTGAGTTTATCTTTATTTCATCCAAACAATTAATTTTAGATTTTATGTTAGCACTTGCAGCCATTGGCTTAGTAGCAAAAATTGCTGTTCTTATTTTACCTTTATTATTTCTTCTTTTTGTAGTAACAACGCCCATAGTTTTCCAAGTAGAGCAGGTGTTTAACCTTACTTTTTCCAGACCTATACTAATTGGGGTTATATTATATTCAATTAAGTTATATGAGTTACATGTCCCTGTTGCATAATCTATAGTATCAAAAAGTAGTTTAGAATTTTTCATAAAATCTAATTGTTCTATATATTTATATTTGCTGCCATCTTGCCACGAGTTATATGCATCTTTAGAGTATACATAGTTCCAATTGTCAGGTGTGGTTTCAGGTACAGCATCTACAGGAAAATATACATTATCAATAATACCTCCACTATAGTTTGTCCCAAGCACGTAATATTCTCCTCTTATTCCAGATCCGTTATATGCTCCACCATCTTTTGTCCACTTCCCATTATTTGGTACCTCTTTAAATCTTTGAGTAGATGTTCTAGAGTACATACTTTGTGGAGTTGAATAAGAAAATATATTATACGTGTAATATATCTGTTCATTAATTTCTTCACCGTATGCATTATATTGAGGTATGCCTATAGTATCTACTACAAATTTGAATTCTTCACTAATTCCATAAATTTTATCATTTAAAATGATAAATACTATAAAAAAGAATATAAAATGTATACTAATTTTTCTTTTCATGATTATCTCTTCTTTCTATTGTTACTAATAACATATTTTTTTCTATTTTAAAGCTCACCTCTTTTTTATCCAATTTCATATTATCTAATTTAATTTTATTTGATATTTCATCAATATTTTTTGGGTTTCTTAAAGCTACATATGTATTTTGTATTGTCTTTTTAAAATTATCATCCTTTATCTTAAATATTTTTTCTATCAGCCCTAAAATTTCATTATAATACTCAATATCTAAATTTGTATCAGTTTTAATATCTTTAAAAAGCTTATTAAACCATATGTTTAGTGAATCTCCCGCTTCTATTTTTATATCATAATAGTCATTATCAATTTCTTTAATATTTTTGCCTATTTTTAGTACTTGTCCATCAATCAAAATGTATCTGTTTTTTATATAATCGTTTACTATTTCTATATTTTCTAGCATTTGTCCAAAACTTTCCTCTTTTTTATCCTCTTTAATAATCTTTTTTTTATTATAACAATTTGTACCTATAAATATAGTCAAAAAAACACTCATGCTTGTTAATAATACAATTATTATTTTTAACTTTTTTATTACTGCTTTTTCTCCTTATAGTATTTTAAAATGATTTTTTCAACTATATTTTTAGGTTGTGATTCTAAATAGGATATTGTTTTTGATATGTTTATGCAATTTAAAATATGTATGGTGTCTAAGTTATTAGTGAGTATTGCAATCTTTTTCTTTTCTTTTATTTTTTCTTCATATTGCTTAATTTCTTCAAAATCGTTTGATATTATCAAATATATATCAATTACATTTTTTTCATTTTGTCTTTCAAAAAACTTAATACAATACTCATTGCATTCTTCTTTTATATATTTTTTTAGTATTTCAAGTCTTTCTTTTATTTCTTTATTATTTTTATTATAAATTAATTGTATATTCATACTATCATTCCACCTTTACAAAGATATGCTAAACCTACCAGTTTGTTTAATATTAGCTAGTAATATTGCAACATTAGAATCTACTTCAATCATTATTGTGTCTAGTATAGATGTTTGTGAGGTTTTTATATCTTCTTTTTTAATATTATTTCCATATTTATCAAATGTATCAATTATTTCTACCCCTTGTAAAAGTTGAGCTGTTGTATAGCCTTCTTCTTCAATATATGTCTTCCCTTTAGCAGTTAAAGATATATTTTGATTTTCACCTGTTTTATAAGTAAAGTATAAATTAACTTTATCCTCTTTTTTTATTTGGTACGATAAAAAATCGTCTACATTATCAATTTTTAAAGATATATATTCTTTGCCTTTTTCACTTACAAGCATATTTTTTTTTGATTCTAAATCTTTTTCTTCAATTATCTTTCCAGCATATAGTTTTCTAGAAAAAACAAAATCACTGTTTAATTTTTCTATAGACTCAAAATAATTATTTTTTAAAGTACTTTTTTTAATTGGGATTTTATCAAATAAATCTTGTGATACCTTATCCGATTTTTTTACATCGTTTTTTAATACATATATATATGCGTTTTCACTATTTAAAATAAATTTATTATAGATAAAACTTAGTAGAAAATAACAGCAAATAGAAAAAATTATTATTATGATTTTTCTTTTTATCATACCATATTTACACAGTCCCTATAACAGAAATCGCTTTATTAAACCAAGTTGTCATAGTTAAAATTAATGTGTTAAATAATGATGTTATTTGAGGGTAAAAAATCACTATTACTAGCACCAAAGAAATTGCTATTAGCAATACACTCTCAGCTAATGCAGCTCCTTTTTTGTTATAATTTTGGTTTTCGTTTTGTATTTTTAATATTTTATTTAAATTTTTTTTAATTCCTTTATTTAATTTAATTTTCATTTTTTCACTCCTTTTTTATTTAAAGATTTGAATTAGATTTTCTGATATTTGTATTCCGATTGGATACATTATTACCAAAAAACTATTAAGAAGAGACACAATTGTACAAACAGAAATTAGCGCGATTTTTTTAACAGATTTAAATTTTAAATATTTAAAATATGAAAAATCTAATGTATCAGAGAAAATTTCTAAATTTTCTAATATCTTACCTTCTTTTTCTGATTGTAATAATATAGATATATACATTTTAAATTCAATAGATGTAAACTTTTTTTCAAATTCATATATAGCTTTTTGGATATTAAAATTAAACAATTGATAATTATCCAAAAAAGTCGAAAATTCAAATTTGAATCTTTTATTAGATATTGAACTTATACTTGCTTTTAATGATTCATATATTGGCATACCTGAAGATAATGATAATATTTGACTCTGAACAATGTTTGAAATTTGATTTGTTATTTTTACATCTTCATTTTTCCTATATATAATAATCAAAATGTCAGGCAAAAAATAAAAAGCCATAAAATATATTATTGAAT
>JAVXAF010000033.1:0-10542 GCA_036660635.1 Clostridia bacterium
CATATATAATTGTACAAATAGTTGTATATACACTTAAAATTATTGTACCAAGTATTTTATTACTTTTTTTAGATTTGCATTTAATAACAATATCTACTTGAATAAAAATAAGCATATTTATAATGATATTTTCAAAAAAAATATAATCTAAGTATGTTTTCATATTAACACCTAGATTAATTATACTTTTTTAAGTAGTAATATTTTGTAGAATCAAGTTTTTATTCCTACTTTTTGATTGACAAATCTTTTATAAATGTAACATTTAATCTCATTATTTTGTCTATTACACCAAAAAAAGAGCCGTAGTTTTACCTACGACTCTTTTATATTTATATATGTTAATTATTCTCCCTTGTTCCTTCTTAGGAAAGGAGGTATGTCTAAATCTATTTTATAATCATTTGAATTTGATGTAATTGATGTACGAGAGCTAGTCATATCGTTATTACTTACTGCTGTTCTTAAAGCCTCTCCAACTATATTGTCTAGTTTTAGATCTTGAAAAGGTGATTTGGAAAATCCAGTTGCAATTACTGTAATAACTATTTCGTCATTTAAATTCTCATCTATAACAGCGCCAAAAATAATATTTGCTTCGGGATCTACAGATTTTTGTACTAATTCTGCTGCTTCATTTATTTCTAGAAGTCCTAGATCTTTTCCTCCTGTTACATTGATAAGTACACCACCTGCACCTTCTATTGAAGTTTCAAGTAATGGGCTGTGAATTGCTTGTCTAGCAGCCTCTTGTGCTCTATGTTCGCCTGAAGCTCTTCCTATACCAATATGTGCTATTCCAGCTTCTAACATTATAGTTTTAACATCTGCAAAATCGAGATTTACAAGTCCAGGAATTGTAATAAGGTCTGAGATACCTTGAACACCTTGTTTTAAAACATCATCTGACATTTTAAAAGCTTCTATAATTGAAGTTTGTTTTTCAACAATTTGTAATAATTTTTCATTTGGTATAACTATTAAAGTATCTACACATTGTCTTAATTCATCAATACCAGCATCAGCTTGTACCATTCTTCTTTTTCCTTCAAAAGGAAAAGGCTTTGTAACAACCGCAACAGTTAATATACCCATCTCTTTAGATGTTTCTGCTATTATAGGAGCTGCACCTGTGCCAGTTCCACCGCCCATACCGGCAGTTACAAATACCATATCAGCACCTTTTAATGCTTCTGCTATTTCTGCTTTTGATTCTTCTGCACTACATTTTCCAACTTCTGGATTTGCTCCTGCTCCAAGACCTCTTGTAAGCTTTTCGCCTATTTGGATTTTTTTAGTTGCTCTTGATACCCCTAGTGCCTGCTTATCAGTATTTACAGCTATAAATTCTACGCCTTTAATACCTGAGTCAACCATTCTGTTAACACCATTGTTTCCTGAACCACCAACACCAACTACTTTGATATTAGCCATTCCTGCTTGCATTTCATTTTCCATTTCATTTCCTCCTTAATAATAACTACCTACTCATTTTCATTTGATTTTTTTAATATATTTGACATTTTAAATTTAATATTTTTTAAATGTCCTACCACTTTTTCTTTAAAGTTTGGATCTGTTATAATCTCAACTTCACTATTTACATGTTTACTAAGACCTAAACTTGCAATATATCTTACCATACCAAATACTGTAGTATGTTGTGGTTTAATTATATTTATTAATTTTGGATTACAAACTCTAACCTGATTTAATTTTAAAGTAAGCATTGCTAGTTCTTCAACTCCAACAATACCACTTATTCCTTGTCCTGTTAGAACCATACATTCAATTTTTCCATTTAAATTATTATCTGCTATCATTTTCCTTATAATTTGATATATTTCTTTTACTCTAGCTTCTATAACTTTTACAATATCGCTACATTTAATTATATTTTCTTCTGAGTTTGACATTTTAGTAGAAAGTTTAACATCGTGATTGTTTGTGATCATTGCCATTATAGCTAAATTATATTGTTTTTTTAGTTTTTCAGCCTCATCACTTGATATGTCAAAAGTAAGTGCTATATCATTAGTTATATGATCTCCACCAACTGGTATAGTGTTATAAAATTCAATTTTTGATTCCTTATATACAGAAACATCTGTATGACCAGCTCCAATATCTACAAGCAATACACCTATCTTTTTTTCTTCTGGCATTAAAACGATATTAGATGTTGCAAGCGTTTCTAAAATAAGTCCATCTAACTGAAGTCCTGCAAGTTTTAATGTTTTTTGTACACAAGAAATATATTCACCACTTGCTATAACTACTTCAACTTCCATTGAAAAAGTTTTACAAAAAGCACCTATTGGTTCTTCTTTATATGATCTTCCATTAACAATATATTCATATGGTATCATGTCAATTATCTGTTCATTTTTTTCAAGTTTTGTAGACATCTGTATTCGTGTAAATAAGTTACAAATATCATTTACGCTCATTCCATCATTTGGTTTTTCTACTTCACATTCCATCACGACTTTTTCAATTCTTACATTCATACCTTTAATATTTACATATGCTGAATTTACTGAAAGTTCTGAAACTTCTTCTGCAGAGCTAATTGCCTCTTTTACTGAGAGTGAAACTTCTTGAGGATCTATGATCAACCCTTTTTTTACTCCTACGTTTTTAGAAAGTCCATAACCAATTACTTCTATTTCACTGAATTTATTGACTTGTCCAATAACACAGCTTACCTTCGATGCTCCTATATCAAGACCTACTATTATATCTCCAATAGCCAATGATTCCACCTCCCAATTTAAGCTATCTATATAATACTATTTTTTATCAAAAAAATCAAGTGTTTTTATTGTTTTTTGTAATATTTTTGTAATTTGTTTGAAACATTACTTTAATATGCCGTTTTTTTAATACTTTTTTACTTTTCTAACAATTTTCAACAATTTTATTTATATTTTCATATATTTCATTTGCATTACCCTCCTGTTTCTTTATTATAAAAATATAAAATAAAAATATTAATATTGAAGGGTTAAAGCTTATCGATATTTGTGCTATACCTATAAAAAAAACAAAGTAATATACTAGCTTGTTTATAATTAAATTAATCTTTTTTGTTTTTTTTATATCATTAGTGTATATAATTGATAAAATTGTACTTACTATATTGTATCCATCTAAAGGATACAATGGTAAAATATTAACCATTGCTAAAAAAATATTGATTTCAAATATCTGCTTACTTCTAAAAAATATTATAGCAAGTATTATATTAGATACTGGACCTGCCATATACACAATAATATCTTTTATTTTATTTAATTTCGTTTTCGTTTTTTTTATTATACTTTCTTTTTCAAAACCTACACAAACACCTGCAAGCGAAAGCTTTAGTTTGTTAATTTTTTTATTAAATATGGCTGCTATTAATAAATGCGACAACTCATGGAATAATATAAATAAATAGCACATAAAAAAAGGTGATAAAAATAATGCTGCCTTTTTAGAAAGCATATATACCAAAACTATTATTAACAATATCATATCTATCTCAAATGTAAAAAATTGTGTTTTAAATTTCATTTTTTTACCTATTTTATTTCTATTATTCTTTGAGGATCAACAGATCTACCATTAATTTTAATTTCAAAATGTAAGTGAGACCCTGTTGACATTCCGCTACTTCCCATATTACCTATAACATCTGATTGATTTATAATATCTCCTACTTTTACATTAAAATTTATCATATGACCATATTTAAAAATAACATCATCTTTTTTTATTTCAACATAATTTCCATAATATTTATCATTTAGTTTTGCTGTAATGACTTCACCGCTTGTAGCACTAATAATTGGTGTTGCTAACTTATTAGCAATATCTATTCCTGTATGATAAGAATTTACTCCTTTAAATATTTCCTCTCTTGCACCAAAAACTGATGTAACTGTACCATTTACTGGCTTAATTATACTTATTTTCTTATCTAGAATATTTAAAATATCTTCCTCCATTATACTTATTTCACTTGATATTTCTTCTGCTTTTATTTCTTTTTTTTCATCTAAAGGTTCTCCTCCTCCTATACCCACATTTACTTTGTTTTCTTCTTTATTTTCATTTTTTATACTTTTTTTAGAAACAGTAGTACCTAGTACTCTTTTTCCCACTTTTAAAAGATCAAAACTCAATATTTTAGGTTTTATATTGTCTTTGTAATTAGTAACAGTAAAACTATAAATTTGCTCTGGAATAATATACTTAATATTTTTATATACATTATTTGAAATATTTTCTACTTTTTCTAATACATATTCTTTTGAATAATCTTTTTTATATTCAGAGATCATAACTCTTGCATAATTATTTGATTTAATAACATCATAAAACAATAATTTTCCAATAAGACATATAAATACTAAAAAAATACATATAAATACTTTAATTAAAAATTTTGTTTTTAATCCTATTTTATTCATTATTTTTGTAGATTTTTTGTTATATTTTCTTGTAGATATATTCATTTTTTCTAATTCACTAAAACTATTTTCTCTTATTTCATCTATCATACTTTTTCTTAATCTTCTTGAAGAAACAATATTATCCATAAATACCTCCATTTTAGTACAAGTCTTAATAAATTATATTTGTTTTAATTTGTTTTATTCCAAAAAAATTAAAAAGAAAGCAGGTTTACCTGCTTTACATGTTTGTTTGTTTATTTAATCTTCAATTATTTTTCCTTTTAAATACCATAAATGCTCGCTTTCTATCTTAACATTTACTATTTTGCCTATATTTTTTTTATCTGATTCAAATATAACAACTTTGTTTTGAGTTGTTCTTCCTGTATACATTTCTTTGTTATTTTTACTAAGTCCTTCAACTAACACTTTATATTTTTTCCCTATCATTTTTTTGTTATTAATGGGCAAATTTTCTTCATAGAGTTTTTTTAATCTTTCTAATCTATTTACTTTCTCTGTGTTTGAAGTGTTATCTTCAATACTTGCTGCTTTTGTTCCCGTTCTTTTAGAATATATAAACATATAAACTTGATCATATCCTACTTTTTTTACAATATCTAAAGTATCACAAAAGTCTTCCTCTGTTTCACCAGGAAAACCAACAATAATATCCGTAGAAAAAGATATTTCTTCATCTGATTTTCTTAAATTTTCTACTATTTTTAAATAATCTTCTCTCGTATATTTTCTGTTCATACTTTTTAATATTTTATTACTTCCAGACTGTAATGGTAAATGAATTTGTTTGGAAATTTTTTTTGATTTTTGTATTACTTTAATTACATCATTACTAAAATCTTTTGGATGTGGCGAAATAAATCTAATTATTTCAATTTCATCGATTTTCTCAACATCGGTTAAAAGATTAGAAAATGTATATGTTCTATCTTTAAAATCATTTCCATATGAATTTACATTTTGCCCTAATAGTGTTATTTCTTTGTATCCTTCTTTTGCAAGTTTTTTGATATCCATTAAAATATCTTCTGGATTCCTACTACGTTCTCTTCCTCTTACGTATGGCACTATGCAATATGAACAAAAATTATTGCATCCATATATTATACTTACACTTGCTTTAATTTTATTTTCATACACAATAGGAACATTTTCTTCAATTTCATCATTTTTTTCGATATATTCTAACTTTTCTTTATTTCCATTTAACACATTGTATAATTTTTTAGGAAAATCTGACATATTTCCTGTTCCTAAAACTATATCTACAAAAGAATATGATTTTTTTATTTTTTCTAATATATGTTTTTGTTGTGTCATACAACCAACTACTACGATATACATATCTTTTTGTTTTAATTTTCTTTGCTTTAAAAATCCAAGCCTTCCAAATAGAGTGTTTTCGGCATTTTCTCTAACACAACATGTATTAAATAATATTAAATTTGCATTATCGTCTATTGATTTTTTAAAACCTACTGATTCTAATATTCCACTATATTTTTCCGAATCATTTTCATTCATTTGACATCCCATTGTATCTATTTTATATGTAAAATCTTTTCCTTTTATAATTTCTTTTATTTTTTCTTCATAATTATTTGTAAATCGCACTAACTCACCTACTCCTATATTTACAATTATATCTTTTTTTATAAAAAAGTCAAATAAAAAACTGAGTTTTTACTCAGCTTAAAAAATATATACTATACTCTTTCCATATAAGAGCCTGTTCTTGTATCAATCCTTACTTTGTCTCCAATTTCTACAAACACAGGAACATTAAACTTAGCTCCTGTTTCAACAGTACAAGGTTTAGTTGTTCCTGTTGCTGTTGATCCCTTAATTCCTGGTTCAGTATAAGTTACTTCCAATTCAACAAATGTTGGTGGTTCTACACCAAATACTTTTTCTTTATATGATAAAACTTTTACATTCATATTATCTTTTAAATATGGTAAAGTCTCTAATATTTGATCTTTAGTAAGTTCAACTTGCTCATATGTAGTAGTATCCATAAATGAATAGTTATTACCATCATTATATAAATATTGCATTTCTTGAATTGTTATTTGTGCTTCTTCAAATTTTTCGGATGGATTAAATGTTTTTTCTAGACTATTTCCTGTCATAACATTTTTTAGCTTAGTTCTAACAAATGCCGCGCCTTTTCCAGGTTTGACATGTAAAAATTCTACAACTCTATAAACATTTCCTTCCATTTCAAAAGTTACACCATTTCTAAAATCTCCTGCTAGTACCATAAAGTACCTCCTATACTATTTTGTTTTTTCTACTAATGCTTTAAATCCTTCTATATCATTTACAGCCATCTCCGCTAACATTTTTCTATTTATTGTTATATTAAGATTTTTAAGACCTGACATAAATTTACTATATGTTGTTCCATTTAATCTTGTTGCTGCATTAATTCTTGCAATCCATAATTGTCTAAAGTTTCTCTTTTTTTGTTTTCTTCCAACATATGAATAATTTAAAGATTTCATTACTGCTTGATTTGCCATTCTAAATCTTACAGATTTTGCTCCAAAATATCCTTTTGCTCTTTTAAGAACTTTTTTGTGTCTTGCTCTTGTTGTAACTGCTCCTTTTACTCTTGCCATTATAATCTCTCCTTTCTATTTAATTAACTATATGGTAATAATTTTTTTACTGCTTTTGTATTAGCACTATCTACATAAGAATCTTGCTTTAAAGACATTTTTCTTTTTGAAGACTTACATGTTAATTTATGTGCTCTATTTGCAGTAGTTTTTTTAATTTTTCCACTCCCTGTAACAGTAATTCTTTTTTTTGTTGAGCTATGTGTTTTCATTTTTGGCATAAAAAATCTCTCCTTCCTATTTTAATTATTTAAGTTTTGGTGATAAAAACATTGTTAAATTTTTACCTTCCATTTTAGCTTCTTTATCAATTTGTGAAATTTCAAGCATTTCTTGGAATTCTTTCATTGTTTGTTTGCCTTGATTAATAAAATTGAGTTCTCTTCCTCTAAATCTCATAGAAACTTTAACTTTATTTCCAGCTTCTAAAAATTTAGCAGCCATTTTAGCTTTTACTTCAACATCATGTTTATCGATTGTTGGTGAAAGTCTAACTTCTTTAAGTTCTACCACTTTTTGCTTCTTTTTAGCTTCTTTTGCTTTTTTGCTCATTTCAAATTTATATTTACTATAATCTAAAATTTTGCATACAGGATTAGTTTCATTTGGTGAAACTAAAACTAAATCTAATTCTTTTAACTCCGCCATTTCAATAGCTTTTTTTATTGGTAATTTGCCAAGCTTTTCTCCATCTTCGGTAATAACTTGAACTTCTAAAAACTTAATTTGATTATTGATTAAAAAATCTTGTTTTATATTAAACACCTCCACAAAAAATATATAAAAAAGATTGCTCTGTAACGGGCAATCCTCTCAATAACAAAATATATATTATATAAAAAACATATATAACTAATATATAAATGTATGACCTTACTAGGACAAAACCTGAAAGGTGAGAAGATTTCCTCTACTTACATGATATATTATACATAATTTTTATATATTTGTCAAATGTTTTTTATGTTTTTACTAAAATTTGTGATTATACATCTAGATTTGTTACATATTTTGCATTTTCTTCAATAAACTTTCTTCTTGGTTCAACATTTTCACCCATAAGAATAGTAAATATTTCATCTGCTGCTATTGCATCTTCTAATTCTACTCTTACAAGTGTTCTTGTTTCTGGATTCATTGTAGTCTCCCATAATTGTTCAGAATTCATTTCACCAAGACCTTTATATCTTTGCATATTTACACTATCTCTAGAAATACCTTTTTCTTCTAATTCTTTTAATTTTACATCTAAATCAGCTTCATTAAAACAATATACATCTTGCATACCTTTTTTTGCAAGTTTAAATAAAGGTGGTTGAGCAATATATATATTTCCGTTATCAACAAGAGGTCTCATATATCTAAAGAAAAATGTTAATAACAATGTTCTAATATGTGCTCCATCTACATCAGCATCAGCCATAAGTATTATCTTATGATATCTTAACTTATCCATATTAAAATCATTGCCTATACTTGCACCTAACGCAATTATAACAGGAGATAGTTTTTCATTATTATATATTTTATCCGCCCTTGTTTTTTCAACATTTATCATTTTTCCCCATAAAGGTAAAATTGCTTGGAATTTTCTATCTCTTCCTTGCTTTGCACTTCCTCCAGCAGAGTCTCCTTCTACTATATATATTTCACATTTACTTGCATCTTTTTCTTGACAATCAGCAAGTTTTCCAGGCAAAGTAGTAGAATCTAGTGCAGACTTTCTTCTTACTAATTCTCTTGCTTTTCTAGCAGCTTCTCTTGCTCTTGAAGCACTTAATGTTTTATCTAATATAGCTTTTGCAACTTGAGGATTTTCTTCTAAAAAAGCTCCCATTTTATTTGTAATTGCACTACTTACTATTCCTGTTACTTCACTGTTTCCAAGTTTTGTTTTTGTCTGTCCTTCAAATTGTGGTTCTAAAACTCTTACACTGACTACTGCAGTTATTCCTTCTCTTATATCCTCTCCCTGTAAATTGCTATCTTTTTCTTTTAAAATATTAAATCTTCTACCATAATCGTTAAATACTTTGGTAAGTCCTCTTTTAAATCCATCTACATGTGTTCCACCTTCCATTGTATTAATATTATTTACAAATGAAAGTATATTTTCAGAATAAGCATTTGTATATTGTAGAGCTATTTCTACTTGAACATCGTTTTGCTCAGTTTCAAAATACACAATTTGTGGATGTACAGGCTCTTTAGCTTTATTTAAATATTCAACATATGATTTTAATCCGCCTTCATAATGAAATACTAATTCTTTTGGTTCATCAACTCTTCTATCACAAAGAGTTATTTTTAAACCTTTATTTAAAAATGCCATTTCTCTAAATCTATGTATTAACGTTTCTATATTAAAAACTGTTGTTTCAAAAATCTGATTATCAGCTTTAAAACTAACTTTTGTTCCTGTCTTTTTTTGATCCTTAATTTTATGAAGTTCTTCAATAACTTTACCCCTTGAAAAAGTTATTGCATATAATCCATCACCATTACATGATTCCACAGTCATAGTTTCAGACAAAGCATTAACAACAGATCCTCCAACACCATGAAGCCCACCAGATACTTTGTAACCTCCGCCACCAAATTTACCACCTGCATGTAGTATTGTATAAACTACTTCTATAGCTGGTCTATGCATTTTAGGATGCATACCAAGTGGAACTCCTCTACCATTATCTCTAACAGTTAAAGTATTATCTTTTAATATTTCAATATTTATTTCTGTGCAATATCCAGCTAAAGCTTCATCTACACTATTGTCTACTATTTCATATACTAGATGATGTAATCCTCTCTCAGAAATACTTCCTATATACATTCCAGGTCTTTTTCTAACTGCTTCTAAGCCTTCTAATACTTGTATTTGATTTTCATCATATTTTGCCATTTTATTTTACCTCTTTTCATAAATCTAAGTACTTTTTACTTATATCACACTTTTGTATCAATTTTCAAGTATTCCATTTAAAACTTTGTATATTTTTATATTTTTAATATTTTTTACAAAAGATGAATCAGTTGTAGTAATAACACTTTGATAATTTTCAATATATTTTAATAAAAAACTAATTCTTTGTGAATCTAACTCTGACATTATATCATCAAGTAATAATATAGGTGTTTGTTCTTTCATTTCTTTTAATAATTCAAAATTTGCAAGTTTTAATGTTAAAAGTACAGTTCTTTTTTGCCCTTGAGAGCCATATTTGCTTACATCTACTTTATTTATATTAATTAAAATGTCATCTCTTTGTATTCCTTTTATAGATGTTTTTCTAGCAATTTCCATAAATGAATAACTATTTAAATATTCATTTATATGTAATTTATCTTTATTTTTAAAATCTGTTATATATTCTAATTCAATTTTTTCTTGCTCATTTGTTATACTATTTTGAATTTTTTTTGCTTTTTCTAATAGTTTTTCTATTATATTTCCT
>JAVXAF010000034.1:0-8872 GCA_036660635.1 Clostridia bacterium
TATCGCTTTTTTTCAACTCTTTTTTCTCTTTAAAAATGATTCTTTTTACTTTTATTATTTCAAATATATATACTTCTATACAACTTATATTTGTTATATTTTCCACTTCTTTTTTACAATTTGAATTTCCTTTATATTTAATTACAACTTTTACTGAAAAAGCAAGTAGTAAAAAAATAGTTAACAAAGCACTAATTATTATATATATACCTATCATATAATCACCACTATTAGTATTTACCATTATTTACAAATCATAAACCTTTGACATTTTGTTCTTCATGTTATATAATATCTACATAAAATGACATTTTTAGCATAGGAGATAATATATGGTAAACAATACTTTAGAAAAAAACTTAATAAAAAAAGAAAAAATATCATTTGCAAATGGGCTAAATTTTTATAAATTGTTTTGGATATTTTTTATAGGATGTTTTGCAGGCGTAGTAATTGAAATGATTTGGTGCCTTTTAAAAAATGGTGTTATCCAAAGTAGAACAGCCTTAGTACTAGAACCTCTAAATCCTGTATATGGTATAGGTGCAGTGCTTATTTCAATTTGCTTTATTAGATTTAAAAACAAAAATAACATATTAATATTTTTAGGAAGTATGATAGTTGGAGGAATTTTTGAGTCTGTTTGTAGTCTTTTCCAAGAACTTGCATTTGGGACTGTTTCTTGGAATTATGGTCCTGAATCTCTTGGAATATTTGGAAGAACTAGTTTAATTTATTGCATTTTTTGGGGAATACTCGGAGTAGTTTGGGTAAGAATCATCTATCCTCTACTTTCTAAAATAATAGAAAAAATACCTAATAATGTAGGAAAAGTATTAACATATATATTGCTTATAATTGTATTATTTGACATAATGGTATCAACATTTGCAGTATACAGACAATCACAAAGAAGAATATCAGTACCTGCAAATTCAAAAATAGATACATTTTTTGATACACATTATAACGACAATATATTAAAGGAAATTTATCCAAATATGATAATAGTAAAATAACAACAAACTAGTTTTTAATCCTAGTTTGTTGTTATTTATTTTTATGTCTATACTACTTATCATTTTGCATGCTATATTTTTCTACATACGAACGATTCTCTTTGACCCTACATAGTAAGATACTATTGTATTTTTTTCCTTTTCAATATATGTTAAGCAAATTCCCACAAAATTATGATTTAAATCAAATATTAAAGTGATTTTATATTTTTCAATACATGAGTTTAATGATTCTATTTTAGCCTCACAATTATATATTTCTTCATTGTCGAAAAACATACACTTTACTTCTTCTTTTTTTGTGCCTTTTGGAATAGCAATATATATCGATTCTTGTGCATACCCAAGAGCTTCTTCATATGAGAGTTCTATGCCTTTTTCAAAATCCTCAAAATTATTTACTATAATCTTTTTCATAATAAATCTCCTTAATCAAGTTAATTTTTAACATATAAAATGCACTCCTATTATATCATTTTGACTCATTTTGTCAAGTTATTTGTTACTTTTATATTTTAATGGTTATATTTTGTTCTAAATATTCTCGTACTATTAATTATAGCTATTAAAGATATACCTACATCTGCAAAAACAGCCTCCCACATCGTAGCTAACCCCATAGCACTAAGAACAAGAAATATAGTTTTAAGTGTAATAGCAAAAATTATATTTTGCATTGCCACTTGACTAGTTTTTCTAGAAATATTAATTGCTTCAATTAACTTTGAAGGATCATTTTCTATTAAAACAATATCAGACGTTTCAATTGCAATATCTGTACCTTTACCCATTGAAATTCCCACATCAGCACTAGCAATTACAGGGGCATCATTAATACCATCTCCAATATATGCAATTTTTTCTCTATTTGCTAATTTTGATTTTATTTCATCAAGCTTATTAGCTTTTTCATCAGGTAAAAGCTCAGCATATACTTCATCTATTTTTAGCTTTTGACCAATTTCATTTGCTATATTTTGACTATCACCTGTTAACATTATTACTTTATCTATACCATTTTTCTTTAATTCGTAAACTAAATTTTCAGAGCCTTTTTTTGTAACATCTTCAAGTGTAATATACCCTTTTAATTTATAATCTACACTAAGATATATTGTTGTTACATTCGAGCTTTCTACTTCTACTTCTATATTTTTTTCTCTCATCAGTTTTATATTGCCCACTAAAACATCTTTTGAATCAATTTTTGCACTAATACCTTTACCTGATATTTCTGTATGAATTGAAACTCTTTTCTTATCTAATTTAAATGGGCATTGACTTATTATAGACTTTGCTAAATAATGACTTGAATACATTTCACAAAGTGTAATATATTCAATTATTCTTTCTTTTGAAAAATCATCAAGTGTTTTAATGTTTGATATTTTAAATTCACCCGTTGTAAGAGTTCCTGTTTTATCAAATGCAACTACTTTTACTTTATTTAAGGCTTCTAAATAGTTTCCTCCTTTTACTAATATACCTTTTTTACTACACACCCCTATTCCAACAAAAAAGCTAAGTGGAATTGATATTACTAAAGCACATGGGCACGAAACAACTAAAAATATTAAAGCTCTAGATATGCTGTTTGTTACACCAATTTTAAATACAAATATTAATAAAAACAAAATTATTATAGAAAGTGCAACAACAATTGGGGTATAGACTTTTGCAAATTTTGTAATAAATTTTTCTGTATAAGACTTTTTTTGGCTAGATTCTTCAATCATTTTTATAATTTTTGCAACTGTAGATTTTTCATATATTTTTTCTACCTTTACTCGTATTACACTTCCAATGTTTAGGGATCCGGATAAAATCTTATCATCTTTAGTAACATCTTTTGGAATACTTTCACCTGTAATAGCAGATGTATTTATTTTTGTAATTCCTGAAATAACAACTCCATCTACTGGAACTTTTTCACCATATTTTACTACAATAATATCGCCAATTTTTAAATCTTTTGGATCACATATTATTATTTCTTGACCATTTTCTAAATTAGCAAAATCACTTTTAAGTTCCAAAGCTTTCTTTATTTTATTTTTAGAATTTCTAACAGCTCTTTCTTGAATATATTCGCCTAATTTATAAAAAAGTAAAACAGCAATACCTTCACCAAACTCGCCTATACAAAGAGCACCAATTGTAGCTATACTCATAAGAAAATTTTCATCAAACATATCTTTTCTAAATAAATGTTTTATTGCACTTTTAAAAATATTAAATCCTATTAATATATAACTTAATATAAATAATGCCATTGATATTTTAACACTAAATAACCTAAGAATTAATCCATCAATAAATATAATAATTCCAAATAAATTTAATATAAATTCTATACTTATTTTTTCTTTTTTATTTTCTTCTTCCACTTTTTCCCTCCTCTATATGAATTAAACTAATACTAAATAATTTTTCTACATGCTTATCATTTAAGCTATAATATACTTGCTTACCTATTTTTTCACACTTAACTATTCTTGAAATTTTTAAATTTTTAAGTTGATGCGATACAGCAGATTGGCTCATAGATATTGCGCTTGCAATATCTATGACACACAATTTTCTTTTTGATATCGTGTATAGAATTTTAATCCTAGTTGTATCAGAAATTATCTTAAAAAACTGTGCCAGCTCTTCAATAGTATTATTACTTGGCATAGTATTTAATACGCTAATAGTTTTATCTTTATGCAATACTTTTTTTGGGTTGTCTGTTTTTTCTTCCATTACTACCACCTTAATCATATGAACGATTGCTCATATATTCATATTATCATATATTTTAATTACTTGTCAATACAAAATAAAAATAACTAATACTTTTTTGTATTAGTTATTTTTAATTTTTAATTTTTAACATTTATTCTTGAATCGTAACATTTCCAGTTACGTTTACTTTTTCTTTTGCATTTGTAATTACAGTTATAACTATTTCATCTATATATTCTGGATATGAGTTTATACAAAGTATTGATTTTTCATATGAATCTAAAGATGCTATATTAGATAAAGAATATCTACCCGATATAGCTGCTATAACATTATCAAATTTCTCTTTGTTATATTTTGCATTTATCATAACTTTTATATTTTCATAGCTTTTATTTTCAATAATTCTAACTTTTATATTTTTGTCAGTTAAATTATTAATTTGTATTTTTTCTGTAAAATAATAATTCAAATTTTCACCAGATACTGTTTCTAGCACAGCACTTTTTACGGTATCATCATATACCACTTTATTTATAACAAGAGAGCAAAAGCTCATTATTGTTCCAATGAATAGTATTATACCTGTAAATATTATACCAGCTACATCATACCTTATATTAACATTTTTCTTACTAGTAAGATATATTGTCTCTATACCAAGTATTATAAATATAAGTGGCCAAAACATTAAAATATATCTGAAAACTTCTAATTTAAATATCATTTGAATTAAAATAGATATTCCAAACAAAATCATTGTTATTCCAAAAGTAAATCTACCAATTCGTACATTTATTTTACCTGTATTTTCATTTACCATATTTTTTTCCTACTTTCTATCAATTAATTTTATTCCAATATATACACAAGAAATTGCAATTAATACTGGTGGAAAATATTGTAAGAACAATCTAACAAACATTTCAACTTGTTCCAAATTATACATACTTACTAAATTTAAAACAACAGTATTTACCATTAAATATACTCCTAATATTATAAAAGATATTCCTATAACTTTTCCTTTATTTGTTTTTTTAAAACTAACTAAATCATCAAAGGTTTTAACATTTTTCCATAAATATTCATCTTTTAAATCTTTATCTACATTATTTCTTATATTGAAAGTATCAAAGAAACTATATGCAAATATTATAGGAAGTGCCAGTATAAATATTGGCGTGCTAATCATGAAACTTATAGCTAACAATGCTACAAATATACTCATAATCGATAATCCTCTTTTCATATATCCTTGATACATTTGTCCTGCCCCTGGTACAAGACTATAACAAAACGTTAAAAATAAATTTTTTTTCATTACTTTTCTCTCCTTTCAAATTTTATTGGACTATTAAAAAACTTACTTAATTTTTTCATGCCATTATCTATTTTTATATAAATTTCCTGTCCTTTTATTTTGTATGTTCTATGATCAGTACTTGCATACGTTATAAAGCTAGGAAAAGTTATTTGCCAAAGTAAAAGCGCAAGTATTGTGCAAGCCGCTATTTTTGATACGTCTATAAACTTTTTATTTATTACTAATTTTAATTTCGGTCTTAATTTTTGCTCATCTTTTATTCTAGTTTTTAATTTTATCTCTAGATCTACTGGAATATTAAATTTTTGATCTTCAGTTTTTTCTATATTTTCAATATATTTATTAAGCAATTTATCGTCAATTAACATCTTTTCAATTTTTTTTAATTTTGTATTTATTTTTTCTATCATAACAAACTTTCACCTCCACTTTTAATAACATTTTCTTTAAAAGCTTTCTTTGCCCTATAGAGCTGCATTTTTAATGTTGCTTTTTCTACATTATTTTTTTTTGAAATTTCATCTAGTGTTAATTGTTTTATATAATATTGATATAGCACCGTTTTATATGGTTCCTTTAAATTAGATATTATATTTTCAACATACTCTTTTGTTTCTATTTTAAATATTTCTTCATAAGTATCTCTACTATCTTTGTATGTTTCTAGACTAATTATTTCGCCCGTTGTTATATTGTCTAGTTTTCTAATTTTACTTTTTAGTACATCTTTGCATTTATTGAGAGCTATTTTGCATATAATATTTTTTATTTCATTTTCTTTTAAATTAGAATATCTATCTAAGTTAGTAAACAAGCTAATATATACTTCTTGCGTTATATCTTCTGCGTCTAGGGAATTTGAAAGCATGTCATAGCATATTTTATATACTAGCTTAGAATATTTTTCTACTAAGTAATCAATTTGCACATACTTTCCTCCCTCCCATACATATAATATAACGAATTTTATTATCAAAGATAACAAAAGAATAGTAATTTGCGTATATTTTACATCTTTGGCTATTATATTTTCCAAAAAATAAACTCTGTTTTAAAGTAAACAAAATTTATATCTTATTTGCTTTAAAAAGAGTATTTAAATTTATCTTTCCAAATATTTTGCAGCCCAATTTCCAGCATTATCTTCCATATATACAGTGATTTTTCTTATGCCTTTTTTTACTGGTATAATATCTTCTTTTATTAAATTTCCTGAAACTTCAAAATGATCTTTTATTAATGTATTATTATTGAATACACCTTCTTCATATTTAATTTTTTTTATTTTACTTATATTATCATTTTTTTTTGTTATCTTATAATAACCAACTATATCTCCTTTAGGTTCATTTACTGGGACAAATGATGACATTTCAAAATCTGGAGATTTAGTGTCAATATTTGATACATTGTATGTTGATATTTTACCATCATACTTAACAATAATAGAATAATTTTTTATATCACTTGTCTCATATATATCATACATATATTCTCCCGAACCTTCCGTATTTTTTTTAGGGACAACATTATTATTGTCTTTATAAACAGAAACCGTGTTATATGAAGATGGTACTTTTACTGTAATTGTTACTCCTTTTGAATCGTTTGTATACTCAGTAGTAGAAGGAATAAATATAACAGGAGCCTCTGCTTTTTTAAAATTTTTTTCTTGATTTATAGTTATTAGTGTTTTAAGGCTACTTGTTAGTGTAAAATATTTACTTGATCCTACGATATATCCCTTTGCGTAGTATATTTTACCAGTAATAGGAGATACAGCATAAAGATCAGCCGTATCTTTTAATGTGCCATTTTTTAAATTGTTTATTCCAATATCCATATAATTAACTTTGCCTAAAACTATTTTATTATTTGTTATAACATCACCGTTATCAGTAAACTGTTTTTTTTCTTCTTGTGATAATTTTGTGACATCTATAATAACATTATCCTTTATTGGATATATATCATTTTTTATCTTATATGCATCCGAAGCTTCTTGTATCATATTTATTTCAGTTGCAAATGTTATTTTTTTTGAAGTATTAGAAGCATTAATTGCAGAAAAAGTTATTGTTGATATTAAAGTTATTATTATTGTAACTGTAGCAATCAAAGCCACAAGCGAAAAACCTTTTTTCAAATTAATTCCTCCTTTATATATTTATTGATATATAGTGATACTTAAAATTTCCAGCATTATCCTCTACAAATATAGTTATATCTTTTGTTATAGCATCAACAGTTATCATATTGTCTTTAACTTCGTATCCATTTGATTGAAAATATGATTGGATTTGGTTATCATTTATTTTTTCCTTCTCATATTTAATAATTTTAATCCCACTTAAATTGTCTGATTTGCTTGTTATTTCTATATTATATTGCTTCTTATTACTCCCTGTCTCATTAATAAGAAGAGGCGTTGAGACTGTAAAATTAGGCGCTTCATTATCAAAATTATTTACGTTTAAAACTTGTTTTTTTCGAGTTTTATTTTTTGTATAAGAAATTATAATATCATAATTTTTAGCATTGGGTTCAGTAGTGTAAGAATAAAAGCCATTTCCATCACTTATATTTTGAGTTATTATCTGGTTAAATAACGTTCCATTACAATATGACTCAAATGATACACTACTATATGTATTTGGCACTTTAATAGTAGATGTGATCTTCTTATTTGTATACTCTAGTGGATCATTTACAAAAGATATATTATCTTCTCCATTAATAGACTCAATATCATCGTAATTAATTGTTTTTTCTAAATCTTTAGTTAGAGTATAGTATGTAGTATTTGCCGCCTTGATTCCTTTTATATAATATACTTTGCCAGTTTTTGTTGAAAGCGCATAAATATCTTCTTTAGATTTCTCATTTCCATATACAGTTTCATTTTTGCCAATTAAAGTCTTATCAATTTTATATAGCACCACTTTATTAGAAGACATATCTTCATCCTTGAATTGATCTTTTGAAGATATAGAAAGTTTTGAAATATCTACGCTTATACTATCTCCAATAGGATAAGAGAAATCATGTAAATTGTAATAGCTATTTACCATCTGCTTTATATATGCTATTTCAGTAGCAAATCTTATTTTTTTATAATTATTTGATGCAGCTACTCCTGATATTGTTGCAGTCGTTGCAAGTATTAACATAACAACAACACTCATTGTAAGAACAATCATCGATATTCCTTTTTTCATCTTATCAATCTCCTATTATATATATTATAATCCAATAGATGCTTTAAGATCATCAGTTAATGTATAATATATAGTATTTTCTATTTTTTGTCCTAAATAATAATATACTTTTCCTGTAGTCTTAGAAACTAAATATTTGTCTTTTGGTTTAGTTTCAAGTCCCCTTGTTATTGTATTTACATCTGCTTTTGCAAGATCAATTTCAAATAATTGTATAGTTCCAGATGCATATCCAGTTTCTTTTTCAAACTGAGATCTTGAGTTTGAATCTAACGTTTGTATACTTACACTAATTGCATTTTTAACTGGATATTCATTGTTTTTAAAGTTATATTCTTCTACTAATTTTTGTAAAGTATAAACCTCTTTTGCAAACTCTTTCTTTTTGGCGTCCGTATTTATTTTTTTATATGAAAGTGTAACACCTGATATTAAAATTAACATTATTGTAATTGTTAATACTAAAGCTATTAAAGATACACCATTTTTATTTAATTTATTCATATTTACCTCACACTTATATTATATATTTTATACTTTATTCCATCTTTTGTCAACTTAAAATACTTACCTTAGTTGAA
>JAVXAF010000035.1:0-8034 GCA_036660635.1 Clostridia bacterium
TAATGCTGAAGTGCAAAGTTGTTTAACTTTACACCCCAACATTTATTATAGAACCCGCTTTAGAGATTTTCTAAAGCGTGTTTTTATTAGTTTGTGTTTGGCCTTATACTAAATTTGATTTGGCAATTATGGTCGATATAAAAAATGGTATCGTCAATATCAACTCTTAAAAAGACATTTTGCTCAGTGGAGCAAAAGCATGCTATTTCCTTAGGCAACTTATTTAAGTTTTTAGTTTCTACTTCAACAGAAAAAACATGCAAAGTTGTAAATGATTTAACAACTATAAATTTACCATACAAATATGAATAGTTACTACAGTTTGGTAAAATTACGGTTTCGTCAATACCAAAATCAAACACCTCATCATGAAGGCCAATCCACATTCCGTTTGACATTTTCACAAAATCTTTGTAAAACATTTTAATACCTCCAATTGGTTGTAAATAAAAGAAAATAACTTGTAATATAATATATGTTTATTCTCAAATAACATTACACAAATTTAAGCATAATTTAATATAAAAAAAGTATAATGTACAAAGATACAAAGGAGGTAAGTTATGCAATACGTCATTTTCGGTTTAACTATTATAGCTATATTAATTTTAACTAAAATATTGTCGTGGCCATTAAAAAAAGTATTTAGATTATTACTAAATATAGCAATTGGACTTTTTATGATATTATTAGTTAATTGTTTGGGCACAAAAATAGGGCTACATATTCCATTTAATAATATAACTGCTATAGTTACAGGAGTACTAGGAATGCCAGGAGTATTTTTTCTCATAGTTTTAAACTATATTTTTTAAAATGATATATTATTTTTTCGTATATAATATTTAAAAAACGTCCAAAATATTAATAATAATGTTTTGGAGGTTTTTTTATGAGCATATTTAAAAAATGTGTTATAACTGTTTTTTTTGTGATATTTCTTATTTTAGGATTATATATAACAATAAGTTTTGATAAACCAGATATTATATTAAAAGAAAAACTATCAAATATATTATATGCATCAGATGATAAAATTTTAGACAAAAATATAAAAAAAGCACAAAGCTCTACTAGTACAAATAAAGAAAATTCTGGCGCCGATATAGCACAGCTTCTTGCAAGACTAATTAACGGTGAGGCAAGAGGTGAACCTTATCAAGGACAAGTGGCAGTTGGAGCAGTTGTGTTAAACAGAGTTAAAAGCCCTGAATTTCCAAATACAATAGCTGGTGTGATATATCAAAAAAGTCAATTTACATGTGTAACCGATGGACAATTTGACAAACCAATAGAAAAAGGCTCAACTGTATATCAAGCAGCAAAAGAAGCACTAAGTGGGGCGGATCCTAGTAATGGTGCTTTATATTTTTTTGATCCTAAACATACTAAAAGTAAATGGCTTTTTAGTTTAAAAGTAGTAACTACAATTGGTGGACATAGATTTTGTTTGGAGGATAAAAAATGATAGAAAAAGTGGAAATCAAATTAAACAAAATTAAAAGGAAAGCAAATCCAAAAGTAGTAGGAGTAGCAATTTTCATGATATTAGGAGCAATAACAATTTTCTCTATGGATATGACTAATAATTTTAAAAGGCAAAAGCAACTCTTGCAAGATCAATATAACAAAGCTATGTATGAGGCTATAAACTATACAAACGATATTGAAGTAGAACTTGCAAAATTGCAAATTACTAATACTAAAAAATTAACCTCAACTACACTTGCCAATATATGGAGAGAGTCAAATCTTGCAAAAGCAAATTTAGTATCACTTCCAGTAAACCAAGAAGATATAATCAGCGCTTCTAAGTATTTAACTCAAGTTAGTGATTTTTCATATAGTCTTATGAATAAAGTTATAATGGGTGATAAAATAACCGACGATGAGTATATACAAATAAAACAAATATATGAAAATTCTAGAAAATTTTCTGATGTGATGGGAAAAATATATGATGAACTAAATACGGGACGTCTTAAGTGGGATGAGTTAGAAAAAGTTGCAAGCAAAAATTTAAAAGAAAATAGTAATGTGGAAGAAGTTTCTAATGTACAAAAAATAGGAAAAACTTTTCAAGAATATGAGGGATTAATTTATGATGGGGCTTTTTCTGATCATATTTTGTCTGTTAAACCAAAGTATATACAGGATTTAAAAAATTATACTATAGAAGATGCGATCAATGTTATAAATGAAATGTTTGGAACAAAAAACATTGAATATATAAAATCTAACGGAATTTCTGAGGGTAAAATTGATCTATACGAGTTTTTGGTAAAATTAAAAACAGATAAAAATCCAAGGCAAATTAGTATTACAAAAAAAGGAGGAAAACTATTTTTAATGGTTGGAGAAAAAGAAGTATCTGAAGAAAAAATATCAATAGAAGAAGCAAAAAAAAGAGGAAGTGATTTTTTAAAAGAGATTGGGATTTTTGATGTTAAAGACACTTATTATTTAAAGAGCCAAAACATGGCAATGATAAACTATGCTGCAGCAGATGAGAATATTGTTCTTTACCCGGATCTAGTAAAGGTAAAAGTGGCTTTAGATACAGGAGAAGTATACTCAGTTGAGGCACAAGGATATATATATAATCATATAAAAAGAAAAAATATGAAACCTAAAATATCAATAGAAGAAGCTAGAAAAAAAATAAACAAAAATATTAGTATTTTATCGGAAAGCTTAGCTATAATACCAACTGAGTCTAAAAATGAAATATTAACGTATGAGTTTAAAGGAAAAATTGATGAAAGAGAGTTTTTAATATATATAAATGCCATAACAGCAGAAGAAGAAAAAATACTACTCATAATTAATACACCAGGGGGAATACTTACTATATAATCATTTAAGTATATATTAAAATATTAAGAATAATAATATTAATTGTGCTTTAGATTGACAATTTTTTTGGTTGTTGGTAGAATTGATATATACAAAGGATGTGGTAATATGGTAGACATATACAAAACAAATTCAAAAACAGCTAAATTAGAAAATATAGAAAAAATAGAAAAAGGTTGTTGGATTAATATGGTTAAGCCAACAGAAGAAGAAATAAAAGAAATTTCATTGCATTTGAAAATAGATGAAGATTTATTAAAGTATCCACTTGACATAGCAGAAAAAGCACATATTGATACGGATGATGATGATGAGGCAATTTTAATTGTAGTTGATTCACCTGTAACTGAAATATCTAAAGGGAAAAATATTTATACTACATTGCCAATTGGTATGATTCTTGTAAGAGATGAAACTTTTATAACAATATCACAAGTGAAAATAAATGTTATTGAAAATATATTAATTAGAAATAAAACAAGTAAAATTCGTACGAGAAAAAAATCACGTTTGGTTTTTCAAATACTTTTTGATATGGCAAAAGATTATATAAAATATCTTACATATATAAATAAAGATTTAGAAAAGTTTGAAGAGAGTATGGAAAAAACAATGAGTAATAAAGAACTTATGAATATCTTAAGCTTTGAAAAAACAATGATATATTTTAATGCATCTGTAAAAGCAAATCAGGTTGTTTTAGAAAAATTAAATAGAGGAAAATCAATTACTCTTTATGAAGAGGATTCTGAAATACTTGAAGACACTATAATAGAAAATAGGCAAGCAATAGAAATGATACAGACCTATAGTGAGATATTAAATGGAATTGTTGACATTTTTGGGACCATAGTTTCAAATAATTTAAATATAGTAATGAAATTTTTAACTGCTATAACGGTAATACTTGCGGTACCAACTCTTATTTCTAGTTTTATTGGAATGAATGTCAAATTTCCATTTAATACTGAAATAATAGGATTTTATGCAGTAACAGCATTTTCTATTTTGGTAACAGTTATATCAGCATTACTTCTAAAGAAAAAAGGATTGCTATAAAATCCAAAATGAAAAAATTAATTTAAAAATAAATTAAAGATATATGGAATTCCATATATCTTTTTTATGATAAAATGTCAGTTTTACGTTTTTTTACGATTTAAATAAATCTACGTATTGCTTTTATATATACTTTGGTATAAAATTATAATACTATCTTTTATAAGGGGGAATTAAAATGAAAAGAAAAAATTTTAAAATGTTTAAATGTAGTTTGATACTTGCTTTTGCTTTTTGTGGGTTAAATTTTTTTAATATCGCAAATGGGCAAAAAATAGAGCCTAGAACTACACTAACAAATGAGGAAAATATTACAGAAAATACTAATTCAAAAGATGCCGAATCAATAACACAGGGTATTTTTGATATAAAAGTTGTGGATAATGTGTATAAAGAAAGTGAAAAAAATACATATTTACCATTTATTAGATACGCAACAGATAGAATATTAGTAGATAAAGATGTAAATAATATGGGACTTATGTTTTCTGGCAAGTCAATAGATATCACCAGCAAAATCAATGCACCGCAAATTATTTTATCAAACGATACTGTAAGAATATCAAATAGTATTAAAGATATGCTAATAGTAACTACATCAAATGTAGTTATAGATTCTATTGTTGATGGAAACTTGATAATATACTCAGGTGGTAATATTACAATTTCCAAAAACGCAAATATTACGGGGGATGTAATTGTATATGCTTCAAATACAATTATAGATGGAAAAGTATTAGGTAGTGTACTTGGAACAAGCCCCAAAATTGAAGTAAATGGAATCATACAAAAAGATTTAAGAGTTGCAACCAATGAAATAAAAGCAGCACAACCTAATATTATAGGTAATGTATATATTAATACATATGACACAAAAATGAATCTTAAAGATACATTTCCAAATGCAACTTTAAATATTATAAAAGAAACAAAAAAATCTACATTTAATATAAATATGCTTTTAGATGCAATACTTATTTCTTTATTATTTACCGCTATGTACGCATTAGTCAATAAAATTTCAAAAGGAAAAGTATTTGACAAAGCTTTAGAAAAATGTAAAAAATATCCATTTTTTGCAATTCTTTCTGGCACATTACTATTAATGATGCTTCCATTTGTTATATTATTACTTTTATTTTTATGTATATTTAAATTGTCTATTATTGCAATACCTGCTTTATTTGTATATATTGCATTTTTAATAGTAACAGGAATGCTTTCTACTTTTGTTGTAGGTAGTGTTATTGCAAACTATATGCAAAATACTCATTTTAATAAATTAGGTAATTCAAGTAAATATGTTGCAACGTTTATATTGTTTATAACATTATATATACTTGCTAGAGTTCCATATATAGGTGGATACATAAGCATGTTACTTGTTATGCTATCAGTTGGAATAGCATTTACATATATATTTAAAAAAATAAAATAGTAAATTACTAGAAGCAAAATAGTTAAATACTCAAATTTTGGAGGTTAATATGAATGAATATTATTTTGAAGAAACAGGAGAAGTACTAAAAAAACTAAATTCTACTAAAGATGGACTAAGTTCTAAAGAAGCAGAAAAAAGGTTAAATGAAAATGGACATAATAAGCTAAAAGAAACTAAAAAAAGAGGAATTATATTAAAGTTTATAGATCAATTTAAAGATGTAATGCTAATAGTATTAATTATAGCAGCAATTTTATCTGCAATTGTATCAATTCAAACAGGGGAACCTCTTACTGATACTATAATTATATTGATAGTAGTAGTTTTAAATGCTATATTGGGCGTTGTACAAGAAAGTAAAGCTGAAAAAGCAATTGATGCTTTAAAATGTATGTCTCTTCCATATATTAAGGTAAGAAGAGAAGGAAATATTATAAGCATAAAAACTGAGGACCTTGTAATAGGAGATATTGTTGTTTTAGAAGCTGGAGATACTGTACCTGCTGATATGAGAATAATAAAAAATCATAGCTTAAGGGTTGAAGAGTCCGCTTTAACTGGTGAATCGGTACCTGTGGATAAAATTGACAAAATAATATCAAATGACAAAAAAATACCTTTAGCTGAAAGGCTAAATATGATATATTCTGGAAGTAGTGTGGTTTATGGAAGAGCAGAAGCCTTAGTTACAGCAATAGGCATGGATACTGAACTCGGTAAGATAGCTGAGGCTATATCTACTCAAACTGTAGAATTAACACCTTTGCAAAAAAAGATAAATGAACTTAGTAAAGTGCTTAGTATAATTATTTTAGTTATTGCAGTTGTTATGTTTGTTGTTGGATATATGAAAGGAAACCCTGTACTTGATGTCTTTATGCTAGCAATTTCACTTGCTGTTGCAGCAATTCCAGAAGGACTATCTGCAGTTATTACTATAACGCTTGCTATTGGTGTACAAAAAATGGCTAGTAAAAAGGCAATTGTAAGAAAACTTTCTTCAGTTGAAGCATTAGGTGCCACTGAGGTTATATGTTCAGATAAAACAGGGACTCTAACACAAAATAAAATGACACTAAGAAAAATATTAGTAGACGGTAAGTTAATTAATGTAGATGGAATTAATTCACTAGAAGAATGCTTAAAATTAGACAATATAAACAAACAAGACTTAGACATGTTACTTAATGTATGCACTTTATGTAACGATACAACACCTTCTTCAAATAGCAGTGAACTTTTAGGAGACCCAACTGAAACAGCATTAGTAGTATTTGCATCTAAAATGGGAAAAGATAAAATTCAAATAGAAGAAACAAATAAAAGAATAGAGGAGATTCCTTTTGATTCTGTAAGAAAAATGATGACTACAGTTAATAAATTTGATGATGGCTGTTTTGTACTGACAAAAGGCGCAATAGAGTCGGTATTAAATTCTTGTACAACTATTTTAATAGATGGAGAGATTAAAGCTTTTACAAAACTTGAAAAAGAAAAAGTACTTAGTAAAAATTTAGATATGGCAAATTCGGCACTAAGAGTACTTGCTATGGCATATAAAAAGACTGATGAAAAAAACATAGATAAATCTGAAGACTCACTTACATTTGTAGGACTAATAGGAATGATAGACCCTCCAAGACTAGAAGCAAAAGCTGCAGTAAGTGATTGCTTTAAAGCGGGCATGATACCAGTTATGATTACAGGTGATAATAAAGAAACAGCAGTTGCAATAGCAAAAGAACTTGGTATAATTAAAGAAGAAAAACAAGCAATTACAGGTATTGAACTAGATGAAATGAGCGATGAAGAATTATTTGATCGTGTGGAAAATATACGAGTATACGCTAGGGTCTCACCAGAAAACAAGATAAGAATAGTAAAGGCTTGGAAAAAGCATGGCAGAACAGTTGCAATGACAGGAGATGGCGTAAATGATGCACCGGCACTAAAAGGTGCAGACATTGGCATTGGCATGGGCATTACAGGTACGGAAGTCTCTAAAAGTGTATCTAGCATGGTACTTGCAGATGACAATTTTGCTACTATAGTAGTAGCAATAAAAGAAGGAAGAAAAATATATAACAATATTCAAAATGTTATTGCTTATCTTTTGGCATCAAATTTAGCAGAAGTGTTAATAATATTTATAGCAACATTGTTTAATAAAACATTACTTTTCCCAATTCAAATATTATGGATTAATTTAATAACTGATACAATACCAGCTATTGCCTTAGGATTCGAAAAAGCAGAAAAAAATATAATGAAGCAAAAACCTAGAAAAGCAAATGAAAGTCTGTTTTCACCACTTTTAATATCTAGAATAACGAGTGCGGGAATAATTAAAGCTATTGCAATATTTATAGTTTATGCAGTAGTAAGTTCAAAATATGGCCCTGAAACTGGATGCGGAGCAGTATTTTTATCTCTTTCATTGATTGAAGTACTATTTGCTATGGTATGCAGATCAGATAAAAAGTCTATATTTGAAATTGGTTTAATGTCAAATAAACATATGTTATTTTGCTTTTTAGGCGCGCTATTACTACAATTTATAATAGTTATAGTTCCTATATTTTCTACTTGGCTTAGAATTCCTACTATGGAATTTAGCACACATTTACTTATAATTGGCGTAAGCTTCTTAACAATGGTATTATTAGAAATAGTTAAAG
>JAVXAF010000036.1:0-8010 GCA_036660635.1 Clostridia bacterium
TATCTTTTTCTACTTTTATATCGTTATATAATGATATAGTAGAAAATAATGATAAATGTTTTTTAATCCAAATAGAACAAATAGATAATCAATTAATATATAGAATTACATTTAATCAATTTAATGAGGAAAGCGATATATGCAAAAAATATGATTTTTTAAGTTTTAATCAAATTAATTTTTCAAAAATTGAACTGATAGTAAATAAAAATAATAATTTACCATTACAATATACAATATATGATAAAAATGAAGAAATGTTTTTAGATATTATATATAATAATTTTAAAATTAACACACATTTTGACGAAAAACTATTTGCAATTTAAATTAGATAGTGTATAATATAGAAAGTGAGGGTGGATAAATTGGTCGTAAAAAGAGCTGATGTATTTTATGCAGATCTAGATCCAGTTATTGGAAGCGAACAGTCAGGTATAAGACCTGTACTTATTGTACAAAATGATATTGGAAATAAATATAGTCCAACAGTAATTGTTATTGCAATAACGTCAAAAGATAAACCTGTTCTTCCAACTCATATATCAATACAGGCAAAATATAACGGGCTTCCAAAAAATTCTGTTATTTTAGTTGAACAAATAAGAACTTTAGATAAATCTAGATTAAAAGAAAAAATATGCACGTTAGACAATGAAATAATGAATAAAGTAAAAGAAGCAATTAAAATTAGCTTTAGTATAAGAGCTAGTTTTAAAGATATATTTCCAGATTGGTAAAATAAATAGAATTAAATTATTGAGGTGTAAAATGGATAAAAGTAATAAAAAACCAGCAGGTATTAAAAAGAAAATAATACGAAAAAAGTCTATTCAAAAGTTGGACAAAGGTATAATCAATAATTCTCAAACAAGTACGCCAAAATTTTCAGATGATGGAAAAACAAAGAAGAAAAAAAAGAAATTTAATTGGAAAATATTTCGAATTTGTTTATTTATTTTTATTGCTCTTTGCATTGTTGCTACTGGAGTTGTAATTGGTGTTATAACTGGTGTAATTGATAAAACCGATAGTATAGGCATAGAAGAGCTTGAACTTTTAAAGCTCACATCTTTTGTATATGATAAAGATGGTAATGAAATTGGAACAATATATGATTCAGAAAACAGAATCAATGTGAAATATGATGCTATTCCAAAGACATTAGTTGATGCTGTTGTCTCTATTGAAGATGAAAGATTTTTTAAACATGGTGGTGTTGATATTAAAAGAACTGCCGGTGCTGTTATGTCTTTTGTACTAAATGGCGGTAAATCAAGTTTTGGTGGTTCTACTTTAACTCAACAATTAGTAAAAAATATATTAAATGATAAAGAAGCTACATGGACAAGAAAAATAAGAGAATGGTATAGAGCTATTTCTATTGAAAACAAGATGACAAAACAACAAATATTTGAGTCTTATGTTAATACTATATATTTAGGTGATGGTGCATATGGAGTTGAAGTCGCATCACAAAATTATTTTGGAAAGCCTGTAAAAGAAATTAATCTTGCTGAGGCAGCTACACTTGCTGCTATCATACAGTCACCAGAATCTACTAATCCATATAGAAGCGAAGAAGCTAAAACAAAATTACTTAATAGAAAAGATGTTGTTCTAAAAAAAATGTTAAACTTAAAAAAAATAACACAAGATGAGTATAATGAAGCTATATCTTATGAAATAGCATTTAAAAAAGAAGAGATAAATGTTGCTTCAGGGAAAATTAATAATTATTTTATAGATGCGGTAATAGAACAAATTATTACTGATTTAAAGGAAGAAAAAAATGTAGATCGTGGTGTTGCAATAAAAATGTTATATGGTGATGGATTAAAAATCTATACAACAATGGATCAAAAAGTACAAGCAGCTATTGATAGTGCATATGCAAATGATAAGTTATTTTATAAAGATAGAGCAGGTGACTTTATGCAATCTGCAATGGTTGTATTAGAGCAGTCTACTGGAAATGTTGTAGGCTTAATTGGTGGAGCTGGTAAAAAAGAAGGAAACTTAGTTTTAAATAGAGCGACTCAATCAAATAGACAACCTGGATCATGTATGAAACCTTTAGGTGCATATGGCCCTGCTTTTGAACAAGGTGCATCAAGCCCCGGAGCTGGACTTGATGATTGTCAGTTTACACAAGGTGGATGGACACCTGGAAATTATTATGGATATTTTAACGGATATGTAACAGCAAGAGAGGCTCTTGCTAAATCTATGAATATCCCTGCTGTAAAAGCAAATCAAAAAGTTGATATTGACTTTGCATTTAATTTTGCAAAAAATACTGGACTTAAAAATTTAGTATCAAGAAAACAAAATCAGTCAAGAAATGATGAAAGCTCAGCGTCTCTTGCCTTAGGTGGAGTGACAAAAGGATTTACTCCTCTAGAAATGGCAAACGCATATGCAACAATTGCTAATGGTGGGTTGTATATAGAACCAAAATTATATACTAAAGTTTTGGATAGAAAAAATAAAGAACTTTTAGTTACAAACTCTGAAGCTAAAAGAGTTATGAAAGACTCAACTGCATTTATGCTTACTGATTGTTTAGCACAAGTTGTTAAAACTGGTACTGCAGCCGGATCAATTAGAGTGGGAAACATGCCGGTAGCAGGTAAAACTGGTGAGACAAATGACGAAAAAGATCAATGGTTTTGTGGCTTTTCACCATACTATACTATAGCTTGTTGGAATGGATACGATGATCCAAAGACAATAAATAGACCATATCCATACTTTTGTATGAGATTATTTAATACAGTTCTAAATGCTATTAGTAAAGATCAAGCAATAAAACAATTTGAAGTTCCAAATTCTGTTATGCGTGTTGCTTTATGTAGGGATTCAGGTTTAGTTGCAACAGACACTTGTAGGACTGATCCAAGAGGAGATAGAACTCTTAGTGATTGGGTAGCAAAAGGTTCTGTTCCTACTGCAACATGTACAGTTCATAAAACTGTAACAGTATGCTCAGAAAGCGGAATGCTTGCTACAGCTTTTTGCCCAAAAAAGGTTGAAAAATCTTTTATTACTAGAGATACAGTACCAAATATAAAACCAACTGATTGGAAATTTATGGCACCTACTGAAACATGTAAAATACATACAAAAGCATCTGAAACAGAAGATGATGGTAAAATTGATATTTATAAAGAATAATAATTAACTTAATTTAAGAGCATGAATTATTTCATACTCTTAAATTATATATAAAAAATGTTTTTTTTATATATATAGTTGCAAAATATTACAAAATTTGATAAAATATTTAATATAAATAAATAAATAAAAGGTAAACAAACTTTTTTAAGCAACTTACCTTTTATTTTATCTTGATGTGAGGTTAAAATGAAAAAAACTTTAAAAATTATAGGCTTATTTTTATTATTTCAAATTATTTATATACCAATAATTAGCGTGCTTTTGGTATATTATGGGCCATTTACAAATACGCGTGATATGATTGTAACTACTGCTATGACTACGATGAAACATCAATATTTTGCTACATGGTTTTTTGATAATGAAACTATACAAGAAATATTAAAAAAGAATAGACCAAAAGAAGATTTAGGGAATCAAAATATTAATGATATACATATAAATACAAATATATCTGCACAAAATCCTACTGATGGTGTAGAATTAGTTGATGTTAGTTCGTCTACATTTAAAGGATATTTATTAATTGTAAAAGATCCTTCTAGAGTAAAACTTGCTGCTGCTCCAAGACTAGGTGTAGTTGGTGCTACCACTTCTCAAATTATTGAAGCAAATGATGCAATTGGTGGAATAAATGCAGGAGGCTTTAAAGATGATGCTTTAGGAACTGGTGGAAAAGCAGATGGAGTAGTAATAATAGACGGAAAACTTGTTACAGATGAACCATATGGAACATTTAAAGCAGTCGGTTTAGATAAAGATAATAAAATGATTGTTTCTAATTCTATGACTTATTCTCAAATAAAAAAGCTAGATCTAAAAAGTGTAGTTTCGTTTGGACCAGTAATAATAATTAATGGACAGCCTACAATACGAAGCGGTGATGGTGGTTGGGGAATTCAGCCACGTAGTGCTATTGCACAAAAAAAAGATGGAACAATCTTAATGCTAGTAATTGATGGAAGACAACCAGGTAGAAGTATAGGTGCAACTTTAAAAAATGTTCAAGATATACTTTTACAATACGGTGCATATAACGCATTTAATTTAGATGGTGGAGCTTCTTCTACTATGGTATTTGATTCAAAACTTATAAATAAACCTAGTGATATTTTAGGTGAAAGATATGTTCCTTGTGCTTTTATAATTACAAAGCCTGATAATATAAAAAACTTTGAGAAGAAGTAAGGAGGATATTAATGAAAAAAATTTTAATGTATTTAGCATTATTTTTTGCTAGTGGTACTATAATTACAATAGTTGGACTTAAAATACTAGATAATTTCATTTATTCACTTAGTCAAACAAGTACAATTGTTACAGCAGATAAAACTAATACTAAAGAAGAGATACAACTATCCCAAAAAATTGATATTGATACTGATATACAAGATATTCAATATTCATATAATAATAAATATTATACATATTTAAAAGATTCTAAAATATATATAAATACTATATCTGATGGAAAAAATTTAGATATTATACAAAATGAACAAAATATAGTATATTATCATTTGTTATATGATAAAAATTTAATCATGTATTTTACTGAACAAAAAAATGGTAATATGTCAAAGATTGTTTTAAATACCTATGAAATAGATACAAAAAGGGAAACAAAGTATAACTCATTTAATGTTCAAAATTTTGTTAAAATTAAAGATATGAATATGTCACCAATAATAAATATAATATATATTAATGTTGAAAGTAGACAGGGAAATAGTACTATTAATACAATTTATAGTATCAATTTATTTGAAAGCATGTCAAAAGTTAAAACTGGCGTTATAATTGATAAAATGATAATGCTTCAGCATAAAAATACAGTTTATTATCAAGACAATAAAAATAATATTTATATGGGAAATTATAAAATTAATTTATTTAAAGAACCTGTTGAAATGGTAGGTTTAGATGATGATGATAATTTATATTTCATTTCAAAAAATAAAAAAGATAAAATTTTTATCGTTAAAAATAATAAAATAATTAAAACAATTGAACTTAGTGATACTGATATTATTGATACTTATTCTAATTATAAAGGTGTATATTTAATTTATCCAACCTATGTTATGAATGTAGCAGGAGATGATCCATATAAAAGAATTGGAAAATTTTCAAAGTATGTTGAATTTGAGGCAATAAAAGACAATTTAATGTATTTAAGGATGAAAGATAATATATTAATTAAAACTAAACTATTAGAAAATTAGGAGGGGAAAAATGGAAATTCTACAGTCTATAATACTTGGAATAGTTCAAGGAGTTGGTGAGTTTTTACCAATATCAAGTTCAGCACATTTAATAATAGTTCCATATTTATTTGGATGGGCAGAGCATACATTAAGTTTTGATGTTGCACTACATTTTGGCACACTAATAGCAGTTGCTATAATGTTTTGGAATGATTGGATTCAACTATTAAAGGGAGTATTTAATAAAGTTGTACATAAAAAAAATTCATTTGATAATAAAATGTTTTGGTATTTAGTATTAGCTACTATACCAGGAGCTTTAATTGGAAAATTATGTGAAGAACAAATAGAAAATATATTTAGAAATAGATCTTATATTTATATAATAGCAATAGCTCTAGCAGTTATGGGAATATTTATATTTATTGGAGATAGATATGCAGCTAAAAAGTTTAAAGGAAAAGAGACACAATATAAGGAACTTACTTTAAAACAAACTTTTTTAATTGGATTATCTCAATCATTAGCTATAATACCTGGATTTTCTAGATCTGGTACTACAATTTTGACTGCAAGATTGCTTGGAGTTTCTAGAGAGGGTGCAGCTAAATTTACATTTATGCTATCTGCACCAATAATAGCTGGTGCAACTTTGCTAAAACTTCCTGAGATGATAACAGGTTTTAATATATCACTTGTAATTGGAATTATAGTCTCAGCCATTGTTGGAATACTTTGTATTAAATTTTTACTTAAATATATTAAGAATAATGATTTTGCAATTTTTGCATATTATAGAATTATAATTGCAATTATTGTTCTTGTGAAGTTTTTTATAGTTAAATAAGTATTTTAAATGAAAGATAGCACATACTTATGTACTATCTTTCATTTTTTTTAAAAAAAGCTTTCATTTTTTAAAAATTTAATATATAATATATGTAATATATAAGGAGATTGATGTATTATGATGCCTTTTGATGAATTAGTTAAAAATATTAATGTATTACTTGCCGATGATGATGATGATTATGTATTAATGACAGAAAATTTTCTTAAAAGTATAGGATATAGTGTAGATGTCGCTTCAGATGGAGAAGAAACATTAGAGATGTTAAGAAAAAAAGATTATCAGATTTTATTACTAGATTATTTTATGCCGATTTTAAATGGTGAAGAAGTAGTAAAAGAAGTAAGAAAAACAAATAAAGAATTAGTAATTATATTACAAACAGGCTTTTCAGGTCAAAAACCACCACTTGAAATGATGAGAAAATTAAATATTCAAAGTTATTATGATAAAACTGAGGGAATAAGTAAGTTAAATTACGAACTTGCAACAGCAGTTAGAATATTTGAACAACAAAATCAAATTGAAATGAGTAAATATAGGACTAATGCTATAGGAAATCTAGTATCTGGCGTAGCACAGGAAATTAAATCAAATTTACTCTCAGTTGGGGCAGGATTAGAATATACTAATATGCTTTTAAATGATAATACTGTTGTTAACAAAGAATCCATTGAAAAAATAAATAAATTTTATAATGCCAATAAGTTTTCACTACAAAAAGTAGATAAAGTACTTACTTCTATAATAGGTCAGACTTCTGAAAACACTAATTATATAATGTCGGATAGTGATATTATAGAAATAATGACACAAATACTTTCTAGTTTTGCACAAGAAAAAAATATAGAACTTACTATAAAAAAAGCACTGAAATCAAATAGCTATATTGATGGATGTGTAAATGATACTATATTTATATCTTGTGAAGTTATTAAGCAATTAATTAATGTACAAGAAGAAAATACAAAAATAGATTTTGTACTCACAGAAGATGCTCAAAATTGGTTTTTTAGTATTACTAGTGATTCAATTAATAAACTGTCTTTAAATAAATTATTACTTCTAAAAAAATTAGTTGTATCTATGAAAGGTCTAGCACTTGAAATAAATAATAGCAAGATAGTTTTTAAAATTGCAAAAGTTGATTAATATAAATTGTAATAAAATAATAGCAAATCTATTTTTTAGATTTGCTATTATTTTAATTTTGCAATAGTAACACCGGTAACTTCCTTCATGTATATATCCTAATCGATATGACTCAATGTATTGGCATTTATCTAAGTATTCATGTACTATTTTACGTATAATACCACCACTTTTACCGTGTATTATTTTAATATATGTTTCTTTATTTAAAATAGCTTGATCAATAAAGTTTTCTAAATTTAAAATCGCTTCACTAACATGTTGGTGCCTAAGCATTATTTCTGGTTCAAATGTATTATTTTCATTTAATGTAATTGTAAATATATTGTCTTGAGTTTTAGGTTTTAAATATCTGTTTTTTATTGGCTTTTTTGCTTTTTCAATATCAGATAATTTTGTTGTAATTGTTTTGTTATTTGACTTAATAATACATTTATCTTTAATTATATTAAAGATAAATCCATATATATTTGTATCTAATATTTTTACATAATCTCCAACGTTAAACATATTTTTTCTCCTAACAGTCGTATTATAACATATCTTAGTTAATTTAGTAAAGCTGATTGATAAATTTATATAGTACTTTAGTTTTTTTGTCTATCTTTTTACCTTTATTTG
>JAVXAF010000037.1:0-5836 GCA_036660635.1 Clostridia bacterium
ATAACATCTCTTCTAAAATCTAGAATATGTGACAACTCTTTTACAGGTTCAATCATATGAATAGTTGTTTTTGCTCTTTTTAAAATAGCATTGTATCCTCTTATCCTATTTTTTTTAAATGCTCTTATTACATATACTTCTTTATATCCTTTTTTTTCGAGCATATGAACAGGACAATTATCGTATATGCCACCGTCCAAATAATGCTTATCATCAATTTTTGCCCTTTTAAATACTGGAAGATTGGAACTAGCCATAATATAGTCTACAATTTTTCCTTTTGGCATATCTTCTAAAAATATCTCTTGCGCTCTTTGATCTGACAAGCAATAAGTAACAAGTCCAAAATCAACATCTGATTTTCTTAATTTTTCTTCGTCTATTTTTTCATTTAATAGTTTTCTTATTTTTGATGTATCTATTCCTTTTTCTTTTATAGCTTTTTTTATTTGTAATGTTAAATATTTAATTGTATCTTTACCAACATATAGTTTTAATAATTTATTAATATATTGCTTATCAATATCAAATAAATCATCGTAAGACATAGTCTGCCACATTTCATAAAGTAAATCAAAATCTCCTTGAGCAATTAAAGCTGCATTAATTGCACCAATTGATGTCCCTGTTACGCAACTAAATTCAAATCCGTTTTCAATTAAAGCTTTCATAGCACCTACTTGGTAAGATCCTTTAGCTCCACCGCCTTCTAAAACAAGTCCATACTTCATAAACATAGCCCCCTTCATATATAATTATACTTCTTTTTAATTATACTTATAACATAGGTGAAAAAGCTGATATTATAGCTTCTGCTATTTTTGTTAAAAATTTTCTGTTTTTCCACTGTTTTTTATCAATTTCAATACAATAATCAAGAATATTTAAAAAATCTTTTTTAACATCTAATTCTACTCCTGTTTTATATGTCCATGCTAAGCACTCAAAATTTAGATGTGTACTTCTAAAATCCAAATTTGCTGTTCCTACAATACATACCTCATCATCTACTACAAAAGTTTTAGAATGAATAAATCCAGGCTCATACTCATAAACTTTAACCCCAGCTTCAAGAAGTATATCATAATATGATCTTGTTGCAATTTGAACTAATTTTTTATCAGGAATATGTGGTAGTATAACTCTTATATCAACACCACTCCTTGCACTTGTTAATAAAGCCTTCAAAAGTTCCTCACTTATTATAAAATAAGGAGTAGTTATATATACATATTCTTTAGCGTAATTTATTGTTTGTATATACATACTTTCAATAGGATTTTTAAAATTATCAGGGCCGTCGCAAAAAGGAAGAACGTATCCTTTAAGATTACTTTTGGGTGTATTTATTAACATTTCATCAGTGATTTTTTTGTACCACTCATAATCTACTTCTTTACTCGAGCTTTCTTCTAAATTTCTTAAAAACATTAAAGCAAAACTCCAACTTGGTTCTCCTTTTATTTTTATCCCTACATCTTTCCAATGTCCAAATCTTTCTACTGCATTTACATACTCATCTGCAATATTAACGCCACCTGTATATGAGATAATTCCATCAATTACTACTATTTTTCTATGATCTCTATAATTAATATATCCACTAATTATTGGTGATGGTGGATTGAATATTTCAACTTCAATTCCATATTCATTTAATATATTTTTAATGTTTTTGGGCATAGCTTTTATACATCCAAGAGAATCAATTATTATTTTTATATTAACTCCATCTTTAGCTTTTTTCTTTAATATTTCAAATATTTCATCCCATAATTTTCCCGAAGATAGTATATAAAACTCCATTAATATATATTTTTTTGCTTTTAACAAATCTTTTTTTAAACTATCAAAAAACTTTTCACCTAATTCAAAATATTCAAGGCCCTCATTTTTATATAATGGATATCCCGTAACATTTTGCATATATCTAACTTGATTATACTTATATTTGTCAATTTCTTCTATCTCTTTTAAAATACTATCGGTTTCATTGAGCAATTTTGTTGTTTCTGTTCTTATTTTTCTGAATTTTTTTTCTTTTTTACCTCTTAACTTGCTATTACCCCATAAAAAGTATGCTACAACACCAACTACAGGTAAAAATGTTATAAATAATATCCATGATATTTTATATGCCAAACTAGTATGATTATATAAGATATATAACACCATACATAACTTTAAGATATCAAACACAAAACTTGCGTACTTATATAAACCATTAGCTGTTGAATAAATAAGTAGCATAAATGATATTTGAACTACCAATAAAACTATAACAGCTAAAAGTTTGAATACGGTAAGTAATATCTTTTTTTCACCTTTAATTTTGATTTTTGTTTTTTTCATATCTAATACACCTCCGATAAGGCTGAATTTTATTTTGTATATCCGTATTTTTTATAAAATTCTTCTCTAAATTCTAAAACCCTATCATCTTTAATTGCTTGCCTTAAATCTTCCATCAATTTAACTAAAAATCTTAAATTATGTGTAGATAAAAGCCTTGCACCCAAAATTTCATTTGTCTTAAATAAATGATGAATATATGCTTTTGTATAATTTTTACATGTATAACAATCACAATCTTTATCTAAAGTAGTAAAATCATGTATATGACATGCATTGAATAAATTTACTTTTCCATAATGTGTCATTGCTGATCCATTTCTTGCCATTCTGGTAGGAAGAACACAATCACACATATCAACTCCAGCAATAGCAGCCTCTATCAAATAATCAGGAGTTCCTACACCCATTAAATATCTAGGTTTTTTTTCTGGTAATAGTGGAGCTGTATATTTTAGAATTTCAAGAAATTCTTCTTTAGGTTCCCCTACACTTATACCACCAATCGCATAACCTGGAAAATCAAGTTTTATTAAATCTTCTGCACTTTTTTTACGTAAATCTTTATAAAAACCGCCTTGTACAATTCCAAATAAAGCTTGATTATTAGTATTTTTATGATATTTTTTGCAACGCGCAGCCCAACGAGTTGTCATTTGCATTGATTTTTCAACGTATTCATATTTAGAAGGATATGGTGCACACTCATCAAAGCACATCATTATATCAGATCCTAATGCATTTTGAATTTCCATAGATTTTTCTGGTGATATAAAATGTTTAGAACCATCAATATGTGATCTAAATTCTACTCCTTCTTCTGTAATTTTTCTCAAATCTCCTAAACTAAATACTTGAAAGCCACCACTATCTGTTAAAATATTTCTATCCCAATTCATAAATTTATGAAGCCCACCTGCTTCTTTTATTAATTCATGTCCTGGTCTTAAATATAAATGATAAGTATTAGAAAGTATAATATGAGATTTAACATTATCTTTTAACTCTTCAGGAGTCATAGATTTTACTGTTGCTTGTGTACCTACTGGCATAAAGACAGGTGTTTCAACATCTCCATGTGGAAGATGTAAAATACCAAGTCTTGCACCTGTTTTGCTATCTTTTTTTAATATTTCAAATTTTAATGCTTTATCTTTATTTTCCATTTATTTCTCCTAATTACATCTTAAATTAATTTATATAAATCTATTTACAGAACTTATAGAAAAAAAATATATTGAAAAAATAATTAAAAGTAAAATAATAAATAAAAATATAATAAACTTTACCGTATTTTTTCTAACGCTCTCTTTTTTCTTTATTTTTTCTGCATACTTGAAAATACCAGTTATTAAAACTATAATTGCAATAATTACAACTGAAATACTCATTGAAGCCAACGTCCTATTTGCTGGTTTCATAACAGTTCCTTCAATTGAAAGTATTGAGGAGTCTGGTAGTTCAATAATGTTATATGCAATTGTAAAAAACAAAAAGAATATAACAAATCCAGCTACTAAAGCTCTTATTATTTTTTTCATTTAACCACATCCTTAATTTATTTTATAAGCATACAATCACCAAAGCTAAAAAATCTATATTTGTTTTTAACTGCTTCATTATATGCATTTAATATTATTTCTTTTGTTGCAAGTGAACTTACAAGCATAATTAATGTAGATTCTGGTAAATGAAAATTTGTAAGAAGCCCATCAATTATTTTAAATTTATATCCAGGATAAATAAATATATTTGTTTCTCTAGCCATTTCATGAACTATACCATTTTCATCAGATGCTGATTCTAAAACTCTGCAAGAAGTAGTTCCAACTGCATATACTTTTTTTCCATTTTCCTTTGTCTTATTTATTGTATTACAAGCCTGCTTTGTAATTACAAAATATTCACTATGCATATCATGTTTTTCAACTTCTTTTTCTTTAACTGGTCTAAAAGTACCTAGACCTACATGTAAAGTAACATATACTATATTAACGCCTTTTTTTTCTAATTTTTGTAATATTTCATTTGTAAAATGTAATCCAGCTGTTGGAGCAGCCGCAGAGCCAAGGTGCTTTGAATATACAGTTTGATATCTATTTTTATCCTCTAATTTTTCTGTTATATATGGTGGTAGAGGCATTGTTCCTAGTTTGTCTAAAATTTCATTAAATATACCATTATACGTAAATTCTACTACTCTTTGTCCATCTTCCAAAATATCTAATACATTTGCTTTTAAAAGTTTTTCATCAAATATAATTTCAGTACCAATTTTAAGTTTTTTACCAGGCTTTACTAATGTTTGCCATTTATTTCCTTCAATTTGTTTTAAAAGAAGTACTTCAATTACTTCTTCTTTTTTCATTCTATGTCCAAAAAGCCTAGCTGGTAATACTTTTGTATCATTTAAAACTAGAGTGTCCCCTGCATTAATATATTCTACAATATTTTCAAAGATTTTGTGTTCTATTTTTCCTGTATCTTTTTTAAGTACCATCATTTTTGATTTTTGTCTGTCTTTTAATGGTGTTTGAGCAATCAACTCATGTGGTAAATTATAATAAAAATCACTTGTTTTCATTTTGCTTTTCCTCTTTTCAAAGTGAAAATATTATATCATAAATTGTAGAAAAAAGATAGTATTTGTATTATATATTTTCTAATACATTTTATAACAAATGAATATTACTTTTTATTGTATAATTTAAACCCCTATAAAACTTTTAGCTTTATAGGGGAAAATTATATGATATTTTTTTTATTCTTCTAAATTATAAAATATATACTTTTTATTTAGTGAATCTATAAATTGATTTTCACTAATAAATTTATTTATGCCTAGTAAATTTATATTCCTGCTTTTAATAACCTGACCTTTAGGAATATAGGTTAAAAAAACGGTATATCTTTTTTTTCTATCATCAATAAACACTCTTGATTTTCCATAAGTTAGTCCTTTTTCAGTTTTACATGTAAGATCAAAATCGGAAATTATAGCGTCTTTAGAAAGTCTTGGAATTAATTTTTTAAGGCTTTTAATAACTTCTAGTCTTCTATTAGTATGAACTAACAAAGTATTTTTAAAATCGTTACTATCACAAAACTCTTCTTTATCTAAATAATTCACCATTTTTTTGTAGTTACAATCAAAAGTACAATTAGTGCAAATAGAAATACAAGATGTGAGCTCTTTAAAATTAGTAGTATTCATTAAAATTCCTCCTGATATTAATATAGTAAATTTATTTAAAAGCAAAATCAATTATAGCGCAATATATATCTTTTCAATCACTAACTACAATTGTTTTTAGTGTACTTTGTCATAAATTTATTAACATTAATTTTTTTTTATGTTTAACAATTATAGCATATTTAATTATAAATGTCAATATATATCGTAAAAGCCTTATACAATATTACATAATGTGGTTCTATAATAAATGTTGGGGTGTAAAGTTAAACAACTTTGCACTTCAGCATT